>JBGTHU010000310.1:0-3136 GCA_041745975.1 Mariniblastus sp. | reverse complement strand
GCCAACATCGCCAAAAATGCCAACAACAACGAAAGCCTGAACACCGATCTGGCACAAATCTTTGCTGCGATCGAATCCTCCGCCAATGGCTACCCCTCGGAAGACGACATCAAAGGATTGTTCGCTGACTTTGATACCACCAGCAATCGTCTTGGCAACACCGTCAAGGACAAAAATGCCCGCTTAGCGTCCGTGCTCAAAGGGGTTGCTGGCCTGGATTTTGGGGACTTTCAAGGCAACGAAATTGACTTGTTCGGCGATGCCTACGAATTCCTGATCTCCAACTATGCTGCCAACGCGGGAAAATCGGGTGGCGAATTTTTTACGCCCCAGTATGTTTCCAAGCTGATCGCGATGCTGGCGATGCATAAGCAAGCCAAAATCAACAAAATCCTCGACCATGCCTGTGGGTCGGGTTCGCTGTTGCTGCGAGCCAAAAAACAGTTTGATGCCCACATCATTGAAGAAGGATTCTTTGGCCAGGAGATCAACCATACGACCTACAACCTGGCACGGATGAACATGTTCTTACACAACATCAACTACGACAAATTCAACATCCGGCTGGGCAACACCTTGACCGACCCTCAATTTGGTGATGAAAAGCCGTTTGATGCCATCGTCTCCAATCCTCCTTATTCGGTGAAATGGATTGGCAGCGACGACCCGACGTTGATCAACGACGACCGCTTTGCTCCCGCGGGCGTGCTCCCCCCGAAATCCAAAGCCGACTTTGCCTTCGTGCTGCACGCCCTTCATTACCTGTCCAGCAAAGGCCGTGCAGCCATCGTTTGCTTTCCCGGCATCTTTTATCGAGGAGGAGCCGAGCAGAAGATCCGCAAGTATCTGGTGGATAACAACTATGTCGAGACCGTGATTTCGCTGGCCCCGAATCTGTTCTTTGGTACCACCATCGCTGTCAACATTTTGGTGCTGTCCAAACACAAGACCGACACGTCGATTCAGTTCATTGACGCCAGCGGCGAGGCTTACTTCAAGAAGGAAACCAATACTAACGTGCTGACCGATCAGCACATCGAAGCGATCATGGGGGTCTTCGACAGCAAGGAGAACATTGACCACTTCGCCCAATCGATTCCGTTGGAGAAGATCGCTGGCAACGATTACAACCTGTCAGTCAGCAGCTATGTCGAAGCCAAGGACACTCGCGAGAAGGTGGATATTACCGCACTCAATTCCGATCTGAAAACCACGGTTGCGCGAATCGATCAGTTGCGATCAGAAATCGATGCGATCGTGGCGGAGATTGAAGGGTGAACCACGAAAGACAATCAGAATGAGCAGCAATAAGAAAATCGAGGTGTTAAACATCGAAGTTAAGGTCAAGACCATCGATCAGGATGACTTTATCTGTCTCACGGACATCGCGAAGTCCAGGAATCCCGAACACCCAGACGACTTGATTCGTAATTGGTTGCGCAACCGCAATACGTTGGAGTTGCTCCGTATTTGGGAGCAGCTTCACAACGCCGATTTTAACCCCGTCGAATTCGACGGGATTAGAAAACAGGCCGGTTTGAACAGCTTCACCCTGACGCCAAAACAATGGATACAGGCAACCGGGGCAATCGGCCTGACTTCCAAAGCCGGGCGCTACGGCGGCACCTTTGCTCACAAAGACATTGCCTTTGAGTTTGCCTCTTGGGTATCGGTTGAATTCAAGCTGTATCTGATCAAGGAATTCCAGCGATTAAAACAAGACGAACAAGCGCAACTGGGTTGGGATGTTCGACGCCAGCTGACCAAGATCAACTACCGCATTCATACCGATGCGGTGAAGCAAAACCTGATTCCACCAACGTTGACAAAGAGCCAGATCAGCCACGTTTACGCCAGTGAGGCGGATCTGTTGAACATGGCCCTTTTCGGGCAAACCGCGAAACAGTGGCGAGACGAAAACCCGGAAAAGACGGGCAACGTGCGGGACTACGCCAATGTTTCTCAACTGGTTTGCTTGGCGAATCTGGAAACGCTGAACGCTCATCTGATTCAGCAGTCTCTGGCCCAGTCCGAGCGATTGGCGCTGCTCAACAACACCGCCATCCAACAAATGCGATTGCTGACCGAAGAACGCAGCATCAAGAAGCTCGAAGGGGGCGAAGCATGAATAAGCTGAGTTTCATGGACAAGCTGCTCGATGGCGTTGAGGTAGCGTGGACCACTTTGGAACGCCTTACTACGTTGCGACGCGGGCGAGTCATGTCGAAAGGTTATTTAGTCGAGAACGCTGGAGAACATCCGGTCTACAGTTCTCAAACGGCGAATGACGGAATGATCGGTAGGATCAATACCTTTGACTTCGACGGTGAATTCATTAGCTGGACAACGGATGGCGCGAATGCGGGAACCGTTTTCCACCGAATGGGTAGATTTTCTATCACCAACGTCTGCGGGCTAATAAAAATCGATGATGAAACTAAGCTGAACTATCGGTTTCTATTCTATTGGCTAACAATAGAGGCGCAAAAACATGTTTACTCCGGAATGGGAAATCCCAAGTTGATGAGTAATCAAGTTGCACGGATTCCCATCCCCATCCCCTGCCCATCGAACCCGAAAAAGTCGCTGGAGATCCAGGGGGAAATCGTCCGCATTCTGGACACCTTTACCGAGCTGACCGCCGAGCTGACCGCCGAGCTGACCGCCGAGCTGACCGCCCGCAAAAAACAATACAACTACTATCGCGATCAGTTGTTGAGTTTTGATGATGGCGATGTCGAATGGAAAACGCTGGGGGAGCTTGGAGAATTCATACGTGGAAAACGCTTTACCAAACGTGACTATGTCGAAACTGATGGAATTGATGTAATCCATTACGGTGAAATCTATACTCATTACGGTGTTTCAACTTCATGCGCACTATCCCAAGTTAGCTCTGAATTGGCAAATTCATTGAGCTATGCCCAAAAAGGTGACGTGGTTATTGTGGGTGTGGGCGAAACGGTTGACGATGTTGGTAAGGCTGTCGCGTGGCTTGGCGATGGGAAGGTTGCTATCCATGATGATAGCTATGCGTTCAGACACACATTGAATCCTACTTACGTATCGTACTGCATGCAAACCGAAACATTCATTTCTGAGAAAGCGAAGCATGTATCAAGCGGAAAGGTAAAAA
>JBGTHU010000309.1:0-3270 GCA_041745975.1 Mariniblastus sp. | reverse complement strand
CGGATTGCGATTTCTACTTCAATGGTAATCTGGACTTGAGTGCACTCCGCGACGGAGTCAATGAACTGGATGAACTAATCGACTGAGGCAAGCGTAGAACCGCGTTACGAGGACTGTTAAACACGACGCCGATTTTGGCATATGCCTTTTTTTTGGACGAAGACGAGTTTGAAAAATTGAACGGTGAAGTCGATGCGACCGTTCGGTTTATCTCGACCGACGGCGTTTTCGGCTCGAGGGTAACCAGTCGCTTGTTTTGCTCGGAGGGAGGCGAAGGGCTTGCCGATAATCTGTTCCAGCGTGTGCCTGGATTCAACTCTGCATTTGAGTTAAGCGTCGCCAATAGCCAGCGCTATTATGTGATGACCGAGGCGGTCCATCGATCCATGATAGAGCAAGCGGAAGCGAAAGCCGAGGAAGGCACTCCGAAAATAAACTATAGGCGAGACGCATTTGTTGGGCTGCCAGGGGCAATCGTTAGTCTCGCCGATGCTTCTGAAATCCATTCGGTACTTGGCCTAGATGAAGGCCCAAGATTGCTGGAAAATGCCGCATTGCAGGCTGTTTGGCGTAGTCTGACCAAAAATGAGAATCCGGGGTTCTTTATGTTTGTCAAGGGACATGGCTTTTTTCGTTACCCCTACCATTGGATTCGCGAGTTCCATTTTCGGTTTACCGACTATTCCACGTTACGAATGACCAAAATGGAAGAGGCTGGACAAACGGATGACCCCGAGTATCAGTGGTGGCATAAACTTGTTGAAAGATACCAAAACTTCTCGATAGCGGAATTTGAAAGCCAATTTGGGCCGGGCGGTATCGGAGTTTTCCAAAAAAACAAGGGATATTTAATTCGAGTGCGTCAATTCAAACCCCTCTCGCAAGATTGACAAAGAAATCGCGGAGATCGAAACAATGATTCAGTCTTACTCCAGTTCCCGTAGTGATTTTGATGGCTGGATCAAGCTCGCGGTAGTTTGGTGCGCAATAACTTTAATCGCCGGGGGCTTGAGTTTCACATTAAGTCAGATTTTATTTGATACCGACCGAACTGTTTGGGATATTTTAAAATGTCTTTTTTTGATTATATCCATATCGATTGCTGTTGGGCTTTTTGCTCTGAATACGAATTACTCGATTTGGTTTTTAGCGTTTATTTTTATAATATTTTCTTTTTATCATACAATCAATTTTGGCAATACCTGCAATTGTTTCGCCAATCAACAGAAAAGTAACTTATTCAGTCTCGCATCAAACTTGGGTATGGCCCTTTTACTGATTGGATGTTCGATTCATTTTGTCAAACGTAAACTAATCAAGACGCTTTTTGTCATTTCAATCGTTGCTTTGGGATTGGTGACGGTTCTCGGACCGACTGAAGATCGCCCAGAGGCATGGTTCGACATCTGTTCGTTGCATGGTAGCAACAACCCTTTTTTGAGAAAGAGAAATTCCACAGAATCATTCTATCAAGGTAGTTGGCAGATGATGATAGCCAAGCGAAACTGCGATCATTGCATGAAGATCGCGGAAAAATTGGACGCCACGATCGCGTTAAAAATTTCCACGTCTGAAGAGCCTAATTTCCTAATTTATCGGAATCTGTCTCAAACGACTTGGGAGATTTCGATTCTCGAAGCCTTTCTCCCAGAGGGATATTCAGACTTTTCATCCGGCGAATTGACTTTAGTCGACGGAGTTGTTACTGCCTGTGAGAAGATTAGCTCAGCGTTGGCACCAATCGAGTAAAAGACAGGGCGAAATGGGCAAAATGGTGGGCGAAATGGGAGGCGAAATGGGGGCGAAATGGGGACAGGCAAGGTAATATCGATGTTGAAATAAATCCATTTTTTGCAAAAAATTTTCTTGACATCTCTCATGGTTAATGAGAGAATCCAAACGTTCGATGGACAAACGGTATGCGAAAACAAATCGTTGCCCGACTGGCCATCGTCAAGCCTATTCCTAAAACTGCCGCCGTGTCCCATGTCCGTTGTGTCTCATGTCCGTTGTGTCTCATGTCATCACGTAGCGGCAAAATTTGGAGGTAGCTGATGAAAATTTCAGCCGATGATTCAACGCGCGGCCAACGGCCAACGGCCCAGGACCTTTGTCCGCAGTACCATCAGCGTACGAGAATTGCGATGCGGCGGAACGTTTCGGACTGGTTGGCCTGACTGGCTCAAGCAACCCCGCCTCCTCTCAAGTCGCAGCTCCGGAATCAACGGTCAGCAAACGAGCCGCCTCCCATTTAGCTGCCAACGACTCACCGAATTCAACGGCCGAAGATTCAAGCAATACGTTGGCCGGTTCAGTATTTTCGTCCGGGCGGATTGTTTTTACGCTGATCGCGGGTTTGTTGTTGTTCACGGCGATCGCCAAGTTGTCGATGTTGCTAACGGATTCGTTTGCCGATGTCCGAGTCGGCGCCTCCAAAGAGATTCTTTGGTTCAGTGTGCTGTTTGAATTTGGCTTGGCGTTTCTGAATTTTCGCCTGAAAGATATCAACGTGCTGGCATTTATCAACACGGTCGTCTTTGCCAGTTTTGGCCTCTTCGCGGGCACGCGCTGGCTGCTGGGGTATGGATCGTGTGGATGTTCCGGGAATCTGGAACTCCCCGCTTGGGTCTTTATCACAATCGACGGACTAATCGTCGCCTGGTTGATGAGAACGCAAGTTGCGCGTTATCGGGTGCTGGCTGGATACAGCCAGGCGAAGAGATTGTGGAACGCTTGGTCGCCTGAAGATCGTGGACGATGGGCGGGTGGAGCGATGATGGTTGGCTTGATGTTTGGAATGCAGCTACCAATCGCCGCACCGCTGCGAGCGATGATGTTTGGTGAAGATGTAATTCAGGCGATCGTCAAAATCGACGATGATTTGGTGCTTGATCAACAACAAACGGGTCAAGTCGAATTGGTCAATCAATCATTTAAGCCCGCTAAAATCATCGGTATCACTCGTTCTTGTCGTTGTTTTGACATCAACGAAGACCCACTCTCACAAATCATCCCGGCCAATGGTCGCTTAACGCTCCCCTTGGTCATCAAACCGAACAAGCGCGGCCCGCTCCATCAGCGAGTCGAATTGTATCTCGATCACCCGAAGCAATTTCGGGTGAATGTTTCCGTTGTTTCTTCCGTTAAAGGAGAGTAAGATGTTGAAAGGTTTTTGGTTGAATTTTGTGTTGACGTTTGCTATTTGTTTGGGGGGCTTGTGTTCGTTAAATGCAATTGCTGATTTGGTTGAACCGCCGCCTGTGTCGTTTG
>JBGTHU010000308.1:0-2741 GCA_041745975.1 Mariniblastus sp. | reverse complement strand
CGGAGAAAATCAATCACTTGGTTGGCAGTTTCGGCTGTCATGTTTTCTCGTCGATCCGGACCGGCATCGACATGGCAATGAGTGCAAGTTTGATTACAAATCTTCCCCACATTGACCTGCAATATCTCCAACCGAAACCGCTGTAGTTTGCTGTTGCCAAGGTCGTTCAACTTTAACGCGAACGGTTTTCCGGGCAACCGATTTTCATCCTCCAACAGGGAGCGTTGAAACGCAGCGGATGCCAGTTTGTTTCCTGATCGATTGAGAGTCTTCAAAATCATTGGGCTTATCCATTAATTCAAATTTCAAATATGATTGTAGCCAATCCGGTTGGTAAAATAAATACTCCGTGGCCGGACCTATATTCAATTGACATCAGCTGCTACATTGACAAGGGCTGGGAGTTAACAGGGGTCATTGGGACAACTGATTGAGGTCAGAAATCATGGCTGATTACAAATTTTCTGTTTTCTCATGGTAAATTTAATCGTAAACGTTCACGGATGCTTATCGCCTGACAAAATTCACGAATGTTGTAGGAAGGCGAGGTTCCTGCCGAGACAATTCTTCGGTAGTGTAACATGTTGGGCAGTTCTTGTTGCGACAGGAGCCTCGACCTCCCTTCCTACCCGTGAACGGTTACAATAAAACAAACGGAAATGCGTCTCAAGTCATGAGTAAACAGATAATCAAGATGGGTGTATTGGCGGCGTTGGTCGGTACAGTTGCGTTGTTAACTTGGAAATTTGGGGATCGACTTTCGTTCCATTATTTGGTTGGTCAAGAGGCGACGTTACGCGAATACTTGCACCTAAATCTGGTGTGGATGGTCTTGGGGGCGTTTTTCACGTATGTGGTTGTTGCCGGGCTATCGATCCCCGGCGCGACGGTTTTGACACTTTCGATCGGATGGTTGTATGGTTTTTGGCTGGGTTTGTTGATCGTAAGCTTCGGCTCAACTGCCGGTGCGACGCTGGCGTTTTTGCTGACGCGATATTTTTTTCGCGACTTGATTCAACAACAGTTGGCCGATCGCCTAAGGGTGGTCAATGAAGCATTCGACAGGGAGGGGCCGTTTTATTTGTTCTCCCTGCGTTTGATACCGGTTATTCCTTTTTTTGTGATCAATGCCGTGATGGGGTTGACCCGCATTCGCGTATTCACGTTTTGGTGGGTCAGCCAAATTGGGATGATTCCCGCTACCATCGCCTATGTTTATGCGGGTGCGTCCGTGCCCAGCCTCCAGGTTTTACAGGAAAAAGGTGTGGGGGGCTTGGTCAGCAGCCAACTGATATTGGCCTTTGCGGTGCTGGGTATACTTCCTTTACTACTTAAACGATTGCACTTGATGTTCAAAGGGTCTGAGCCCTCTATAAAAAAAGCTTAACATTTCCTCCGAAAGTGGCTTGCCTTCATGAGTTATCAACAACAATTATTACCTCACGATGAATACAATTTGGAGTTACAAGCTAACGTCCATCCATTGGAGTGGGTCAACCCAAAACCGCGAGGACGTTACAATCTGGTTGTGATTGGAGCCGGAACTGCGGGGCTGGTAACCGCTGCGGGTGCGGCGGGCCTGGGGGCAAAGGTTGCCTTAATTGAACGAGGACTGATGGGGGGAGATTGTCTGAATGTTGGCTGCGTTCCCTCGAAAGCGATCATTGCTGCGGCAAGGCGAGTTGCCCAAATCAAGCAATCGTGCGAGATGGGTGTAAAGGTCGATCGACCTCAAGTCGACTTCAGTCAAATCATGCAGCGGTTGCGAAGGCTGCGGGCGGAGATCAGCCCTCATGATTCAGCCCAGCGATTTTCGGAATTGGGAATTGATGTTTATTTCGGACAAGGCTCTTTCGTTGGCGGTGATGCCATCGAGGTGGCTGGACAGACGTTGCGGTTTAAAAATGCGGTGATCGCTACCGGTGCCCGTGCCGCAGAATTGCCGATTCCCGGACTTTCTGAAGCTGGGTACTTGAATAACGAAAGTTTATTTTCGCTGACGGAACTGCCTCTGCGAATGGTGGTCATCGGTGGCGGGCCGATCGGATGTGAGATGGCTCAGGCGTTCGCCCGATTCGGAACCGAGGTGACCCTCATTGAACAAGCGGCGCATATTTTAATTCGCGAAGAAACGGACGCGGCTAAAATCGTTCAAGAGAGCCTGATTGCTGATGGCGTTAAGCTTCTTTCATCAGCCAAAGTCAAAAAGGTTTCTACTGATGGCCAGCAGAAAATTGTCCATATTGACCAGGCGGGTCAACCATTGAAAGTCGCCTGTGACGAAATCCTTGTAAGTATCGGTCGGACTCCCAATCTAGATGGGCTGGGCCTGGATGCCGTCGCGGTCAACGCTGATCCGCGCGAGGGAGTGGAAGTGAATGATCGATTACAGACCAGTAATCGGAATATTTATGCAGCTGGGGATGTTTGCTCCCGATTCAAATTCACTCATTCTGCCGATTTTATGGCGCGTATCGTCATCCAAAATGCACTGTTCATGGGACGCTCAAAATTCAGTTCGCTGATTATTCCCTGGTGTACTTATACCTCTCCCGAAATTGCCCATGTCGGACTTTATCCGGCAGAAGCAGCGGAACAAGGGATCAAAATAACCAGCTTTACGCAAACCTTTGCACAAGTCGATCGAATGATCTTGGATGGTGACCGGCAAGGTTTTGTGCGAATTCACTGTCGTCAGGGAAGCGACAAAATCATCGGTGCCACCGTCGTGGGAACTCGCG
>JBGTHU010000307.1:0-2429 GCA_041745975.1 Mariniblastus sp. | reverse complement strand
GATCGAACCCTGGTCGTGTCGACCCGGGAAACCGGCCAGCGTCTGCAGGTGCAATCGGCGCTCCATCTTGACTGCCAAGGCCAAGACGATGAAACTCGAGCTCAATCATTAAAACACGACTTGCATCGCTTGGGGCTCAATCGAGGTCAAGCGATCGTTGTCGTTTCTCGTTCTGACGTAGAAATTCGCGAGCTGAATCTTCCTCCGGCGCCGGATGAGGAATTGCCGGATATGGTGCGTTTACTGGCTCGTCAAGAGTTTGCCTCGCTCAATGAAAATTGGAAACTGGACTTCATTCCACTCACCCGCGATGCCAACCTTCCCCGCCGCGTTTTGGCGGCTGGCATGTCACCGCAAAAATTTGATCAAATTGTCAAAACCGTGGAGAGCACGGGTTTGAAACTTAAGCACGTCGTGCTACGTCCCTTCGAGTCGACTGGTTTACTGCGAGCCGAATTGTTGCAAGCCAAAAACAGTTTGGTCGTTGATTTGAATGGAAATCAAGTCGACATGGCGGTGATCGTCGATGGCACGTTGGTCGCAGCGCGCAGCGTCCGCGTTTCCTCCGACAGTACCGAAGCCAGATCAAAAACGCTACTGTCCGAGGTGCGTCGCACGGCAGTATCCGCTTCTTCGTCGATGGGAAATCGAGACATTGATGAGTTGGTAATGATTGGTAATACCGATGCCGACCAGCAATTGGTAGAGTCCCTCCAAGCGGAGTTAGAGTTAGAAGTAAAATTGGTTAAGCCGTTTGACTTAGTCGATTGTGGCAGCCGATTTACTCTACCCGATCATCCATCCCGATACTCCGCATTGCTCGGTAGTCTCTCGCGGTCATTGGCTGAAGAAAAACACCCCATCGATTTTCTCAATCCTCGTCGACCGCCGGTTAAGCAAGACCCCCGAAAGAAAATTCTGGCCTACGCTGGCGTTGCAGCAGCTATTTTCTTGCTCGCCACCTTGGCCTGTTGGTATGTGTTACGAATTCAAGCAGTCGAAATTGCGGAATTAAAAGAGCGATTGGAAACCGCTACTGAAAGGAACCAGGGAACTCCGGATCGCCCCGGAGTCATGCAAATGACCGGCAAGGCCGATGTGATTGACCAATGGAAATTCGCCGATCCAAATTGGCTGGAGGAACTCTACCTAATCAGCGGACTACTCGAATCTCCTGACGACTCCATCATCGACGTCATGGACATTCGCGCTGATCGTAGCTTGGCCTCGATTGACCTTAAAGGTCGCATGGCCGACCAAAAACAATCTGAATTGTTGGATGCCCTGCAAAATCGGCCTTTCCGCGTTACCACAAGTCGCTGGGATGCAGGGGATACGGAGTCAGATGCTACCTACCAAGTTCCTTTTGATTTCAAACTGCGGCGCGAAAACGATCAAAACAAATTGCTCAGCCAAGTCGATCAATGGGTTGAGAAATTTTTCAAATCCCAGACGAAGGCTGATGTTTCAACTGACGAAAACGATCTCCAGCAACCTAATTCTGAGACAGAATCAGATTCCAATTTGGATGCGAGTTAATTACGTGTCCGGATCGTTGGCACTTGTCAATCAGAAGCGACAAAAAAATTTATATTAAATATCATTTCAAATTCATTTGATGAAATATTTCCGGGAAGCTTAAACTAACATGTTTAACAACTTAACAAAACGAGAGAAAATTCTGGCCATTGTGGTTTTGAGCCTAGTGCCAATCTCAGTAGTCTTTGTCGGCGTTTTTTCGTTTATCAGTAGCTACAATAACAATACCCAAGAAATCATTCGGCTGGAAAACAATGTCGCCGACGAAGAACAAAAAGTTTTGTTAGCGATGAAGGCCAAACGCCGCTTGGATTATTACACCCAAACCAGTTTAGCCTCTGAATCCTCCAAGTCGTCAAATGATTATCAATTGTGGTTGTTGAAATTGATACGCGACCGAGGGTTAGAATCTGAGGGAGTGGTACCCAAAGGAGGAATGGCAATCAATTTCGAGAACAAAGAAATTGGTAGATCCCAACAAATCGAGGCAATTGCAACCGGAACCCTGTCCCAAGTGATCGAATTTTTAACCGACATCTATGCAACTGACATCTTGCATCGTGTGATCAGCCTCAGGTTGGATCCGGAAATGCGGTCTGTTCGCGGTGGCAATATGAAAGTCCGAACGGGTCGGATTCGAATGATCGCAAAAATTGAAGTCGCGGCTTTGAACGACGCACCGGCTGATGCAGAATTCACCGTTCGGTATCGGGATATGATGCGGTCAAGCGAAGAGTATTTAACCAAAATTGTTGGCCGCAATATTTTCGGGCCACCCAACAACACACCGGTGATTTCCGCCCGCCCCAGTCGCTCTTACGTTTCTAATGAATCGGTCTCACTGAGGTTGAACATCGAAGACCCCGATGAAAACGACGAAATCGAAATCG
>JBGTHU010000306.1:0-3410 GCA_041745975.1 Mariniblastus sp. | reverse complement strand
CAATATGCGACTGCGAGTTGAACAAGTGCTTGGCAATGAAAACTGGAACCGACTGGATCCAGATTCAGTTGCTTACGTTGTTGAGGACGATGACAACTTTGGAGTTAAGTATGGGCTCAAGGCGGCTCTTGCGAAACGTGAAAGCCCGTTGCTGAATTGCCGCTTGCTGGTCCATGAATCGGAGCTGGCGTAACAGTGGGACAGAACAATGCTGCCCAGTGTCTCGCGTTCTGTTCACTATTTGAAGCTGAGTTGCTGGTAGCTCTCATGCTCGACAAGTGGGTTCTGAATGCTCGCTTAAAGTCGATACATGGCCCGCAAATCCTTGGGACTATTGATCTTTTCCGGCAAAGAACCGCCGGGACGGTGAAAAATGCGAACGGCCAAATTCACCAGTCGATAGGTGCGCCGCTGGTCGCCCAAAACCGCATGACTAAAATTAAGTTCACCAAAACTTTGTTCCGTTACTTCCATCGCGTGTTCTCCTGGTAATTGACAACGCTAAATCGAATTTTCGAGAAAATGGTTCAGTCCGTCGAAAAATTTCTTTCGATCGTCGAAAACATTTTACGCTGAAATTGCGTAAATTCGGCATCAGATGTGGTATAACCTAAGCCCTACCCTGCTCTTCCCTGCCCTAAATGCCGCAAATTTGAGGAAGCTGGGCTTCATTGATTATCGATTTTGCAATCCGGTTTGGTCTTTAAAAACTCTTGGATCGCATCAGGGGTAATCAATGTGTCTCGTATTCTAATTTTTTCCAGCGACTCAAGGGCGGCCAGTGCTGCCATTCCTTCATCAGTGACCCGAGTGTCCCGAATCGACAGGGAAACTAATTTGGGTGCGACAGACAGCTCTTTCATTCCTCGATCCGTAATCGCAGTCGATCCGATTTCCAATTGAGTCAAATGGGGGAACTTAGCTAGTTTGGCTAAACCCTGATCGTTTAGTTGACTTGATGGAAGTTCGATCCATTTCAAAGGAAGCGATTGGAGCAGTTCGACGTTTTCCCCATTGATCCGTGTTCGAAAAAGGGACAAGTTCTCAAGGCGGAGGCAGTTTCGCAATGACAAAAATATCTGATCGTCGATCGGTGTCAAAATAGGTTCGCCGGTGTTATCCAATGAACTGGTATCCGATGAATCGATTCCCGATTGGCCGACATGAAGTATCATTGGCATTCGCTGAATCCCACCCCAAACCGATAAAGTCTTCAAGCCGGGCAAGCGCTGAATTAACCCGGAGAGGGTCGCTTGAGAGACCATCGAGCCGGGTCTCCAAGAAAATTTGTCAATGGTGGTAGATGTCGGCAATTGGAAAAAATCAGCGACGTTTGAATCCGTGGAAAATAACTCCAGGTGTCTCAGTCGGGGTAACGACAGAATTTCATTCCAGTTATCTTTCGTTAATTCAAAACCATCGATGATCAGGATTCGCAATCGATCGAGCCGCTTGAGATCGGTAAGGCTGATTTTTTGCCGAGGAATGACAGCGCTGAAGCAGCTTAAATGCAAACGTTCCAGTGTTGGATAGTCCAAAATCGACTCCCATCGGGAGGGCCACACTGCCCCGTTGAGCTGGACTTCTTTCAATCCAATAATTTGGGCACACTTTTTAATTTGGGAATCGGTTGCCAAGGGTGAAAATTCAACTCGTTCGATCCGATGAACGAGATCCTTACCCAACATCCGACCCAAAAAGCTAGGACGAGATGAAAACAATTGTCGCTGAGTAGGGTCCATCCGGGTTTGGTAGTCGTAGCAAAAGCGAACTGATCCAGGACTGATGGCTTCGATCTCCCGAATGTAACGCGCTTGGGTATTCCCCCGTTGGTAAATGCTCAACAGCGTTCCAACCAGCAAGCAAAAAACGGTTACCAAGATTAACAGGCTGCGCAGGGAAAATCGCCAATTCATTTGAATTCAGTTCGAGTTCGAGTTGCAACGTCCGATAAAAAAAGATGAAAAATCAGCCCAACCGTTGGTGAAAATCGGTTTGGCGGGTAAAATTTCCTGAAAACATTCGCAGATAGGACGCGAATTGGGTCTCCGGCCGAAACTGAAATGGTTATTCGTGTTCCATGAGCCAAATATTGCCTCAACACTAGCCACGACTTCGCGACCATGATCGCCGATTTTGTAAGGAGGCAAATACCCGTGACCGGTTGCATTCATTTTAACCATTCCTGTAGGGCTATCGTTGTTATAATGGAAAATTAATTTATGAATTATGAGATTTTAGAGGGATTATTTGTTTTAGGGGGCGCTTTGTTCTTATTGGGAGTCGCTTGGTTCCTGTTCCGATCCTTAAGATCCCCGCGGCGTTTTGGATTTCCTATCGCGATTTGTTTGATTGGGCTGGGATTGGCTGTCGCCCCTACGGTTTACACCCGGCTGATCGAGACGATTGATTTGGGTGAACGAGAGCGCATGGTCGACGGTGAATTGCACCTGACGCTGACAGGCTGGGATCGTGACGATTATTCGATTTTGGCGGATAAACCAGAAACGGTCGTTTTGCAAATGGCCAATCTTGATGTCACTGATCGAACGTTGGAATTTCTGAGATCAATGCCAAAATTGCGTGAATTGGATTTGGATGGCAGCAGCATTTCAGATGCGGGCTTGGAGATCATCGCCGACTTAGAAACCTTGCAAATTTTACGTGTCGGCAATACAGCAATCTCCGATGAAGGATTCCAACGCTGGCTGATGGAGCTGCCGCAATTGAGACGGCTGAATTTGGCACAGGCCGCTGTGTCGGATCAAACGATTGAAACCTGGAGAAATGCTGGCGAGGGACGGCGGGTTCTGCGTTGATGTTGATTCGAATCGCGAAATGTAAAATCGTGGCCAACGTCATCAGCTCTACTTTTATTAACGTCGACTTAATTACCCAGTAAAAATTTTAGATTTCAAGGATAAATTTGATGCGATTGGACGCGAATACCCCCCACAATTCTCAGCAAGCTGCTTATTTGGGTAAGGCTTGCGAATTGGCCTACCTGCCTGTGGATTTAGGCCGATCCGAATTTTCCAAACAGTTGGGTCTCAACAGTGAATTATTCAGTGTCGATAACACCCAGGTTTACGTTGGACATAATCAACAGCACATTGTGGTTGCCTTTCGAGGATCGGAATCATTTCTGACACTGGATGGATTCAAAGATTGGCTGTTGACCAATGCCCGAAATTTCTTGGTGGTTCCCGAGGGACGTATGGGAACCGATTTTGCCGCAGCCGGTATTGGCGCGCGGTTTCACAGTGGTTTCATTAGTGCCTTAGGGGATGTCTGGGAACCTGTGTTCAACCAAGTTGATAAATGGTTAAACCAAACCGAACGACCGGTCTGGATCACGGGTCATAGCCTGGGTGGGGCCTTGGCACTGTTGTGTGGCTGGCGCATGAATC
>JBGTHU010000305.1:0-5853 GCA_041745975.1 Mariniblastus sp. | reverse complement strand
GATGCAACTGGTCCAGATCGAGTCGATATTCATCGTCCAACCGGATCATCACGTCAAAAAAACGCTGACCATCAGAAAAACGGGTGACGACTTTTCCCTGCATCGCCGTTTCGATCAAGTCGGTGACTTCTCGAGCTGTCGTTCCATGATTGGCCAAGGCTTGATAGTTGATTTCGAATCGAAGCTGCGGAATGATCTGTTGTTGCTCGACAAACGGTTCAGCAATTCCCGGAACCGAGTCAATCAAACGTCGAATCTCTTCGGCTTTGCGGCGCAGCACATCCAGATCATCTCCATGGATCTTAATCGCCAATTGAGCCGCCACGCCCGACAGCATGTGGCTGATCAAGTGGGCAATCGGTTGTTCGATTTCATGCTCGATCCCTGGAATATCATCGACCGCTTCGGTCAACAGACGGATCATCTCACTGCGGCTGATTTCAACATCGGGGCTCAGCGTCATCACGTATTCGGCCACGTTGACCCCCATGATATGTTCATCCAATTCCGCTCGCCCCAACTTGCATGTCACATCCAGTAGCGGGCCTTGGGGATTTTCCTCCGATTTTTGTAGCTGGGCAAATCGCCGATCAGCAACTTGGCTGATCCGACCCATCGCTTCCAACGACGTGCCGGGGGTCGAATAGAGATTGATTTGCGTTGAACCTTCATCAAAAGCGGGCAGAAAATCGCGGGGTAATTTAATAACTCCCAGTCCGGCCACGATCAAGAAAAAACCCGTCAATCCGACAATTGAGGTTAACCCCCAACGATTCATGCTGAATCGGATCAAGGGAGAAGCAAACCCTTTGACAATGGCCATTACCGACGAATCCGAGCGGTGGCGGCTATTGGCGATGGTGGCTGGTAGGAAGATTTGGCTCAACGCCGGCGTGACCGTTAAGGCAATCAACGTTGAGGCAACGATCGAAACCAAGTAAGCGATAGCCAGCGGCACAAACAATCGCCCTTCCATGCCGGACAACATCAGCAGGGGTGCGAACACCACCACCACCAACAAAGTACTAATCACAATTGCACCCAAGACCTCGCGATTCGCCTCGAACACAATGGTTTCCGCATTAACCTCAATGCCCGCATTAACCTCAATGCCCGCATCAACTTCAATGCCCGCATCGCCCGGTGTTCCATCGTCAGGTGAATCTAATAACGTTTGGGGATAGGGCAGACGTTGTCGCAACCTACGATGAGCACTTTCGACCGCCACGATCGCGTCGTCGACCAACATCCCCAAGCCCACGGCAATCCCTCCCAATGTCATGACATTGATTCCCATGCCGGACTGATAAAAAAACAACACCGTCGCGGCCAACGACAGCGGAATCACGGCCAGTGTCACCAGAGTCGAGCGCAAGTTAAGCAAAAACAAAAACAGCACGATGATCACCAACACCACACCCGACCAAAGTGCTGAAATCACGTTGGCGATCCCCAGCTCAATAAACTCGCTTTGTTGATAAGTCGGACGGAGTATCACATCGGCAGGCAGAGCCATTTTTAACTCTTCCAACGCGTCGATGATCTCACTGGTAAGTTGCCGCGTATCGGCTTGGGGTTGTTTTTGGATCGTCAACACAACCGCGGGTTCACCGTTAACCAACGAATCACCCCGCTTGGCTTGAGCTCCTTCGGCGACACGAGCGACATCTCGCAACAGCACCGAACGCTGCGAGGAGGGTTTGACGACGATCGTTTCAATTTGCTCCAAGTCGGTCATTCGTCCCAATCCTCGCACCAAAAATTCTTGGCTGCCGTCATTGACGTACCCACCGGTAACATTCAAATTTGAATTGCGAAGGGCCTGTTCGATTTCGGACAAACTCACATCCAAAGTATGCAAGCGATGGTAATCGACCAACACTTGAATCTGTTTCCGACCACCGCCCATGGTAATGACCTGGGCCACACCCCGCAAACTGCGCAGACGCTGTGCCACCACCCAGTCCGCTTGGGTACGCAGCTCCAAAGGTCCGGTCGTACCGTCGCTGCTCCACATGCCGATCATCATGATCTGACCCAACAGGGACGCCACGGGGGCCATTTGGGGTTGAACGTCCGCCGGCATTTGTGAAGTTGCGGTGGCCAGTCGTTCCTGTACGATTTGGCGAGCCCGATATAAATCTTGTCCCCAATCAAATTCGACCATCACGACCGACAGCCCAATGTCGGAACTGCTGCGAACTTCCAGCACATCAGTCGCCCCGTTGAGTGCGTTCTCCAATGGGATCGTCACCCATAACTCAACTTCCTCCGGAGCCATCCCCGGGCATTCCGTTATGATCGTCACCCGCGGTCGGGTGAGGTCGGGAAGCACATCGACCGGCAATCTGGATACCAAATAGCCACCCGTTACCAACAAGCCAATCGCCAATCCGACGATCAGTAACCGGTATCTCAGTGAAAATTGAATCAGAGCTTCAAGCATGGCCGATCAAGGTAGAATGGAAATGAAGTGGGAATAATAAATGTTACCGATCACAGATTGGAAGGGAGATTGAGGCTGCTGCTGAGACAACCACTTTACCAGTTCTGAACGTTTTCCATTCGCAAAAAAATGTCTCGGCAGGAGCCTCGACCTTTCTACGAATTTCGCCAAATTTTTGAGGTGATAAATACCTGCGAATGGTTATAAAAAATTTAGTGATCGTGGTCATGGCCACCCCCACCACCAGAAAGTTGCAATTTCCAAGCCAGATAGATTTGATAAGCTTGATTGGTAACGACCATATCATCCAATTCCAAATCGTCACCGGACCGAAGCACCACGATCGATTGATCTTGGTGGAGCACCCGCACGGAGACCGGTTCGAATTCCCAAATTTTTAATCTCTCCAGATCGGCCATTTTTTCCGCCAGGGTTGTCGACGATGCTCGCAAGCAATCTTCTTCAATGCGAAACACAAATGCTTCCGGGCCCGACCGAATCACGGCATCCCTTGGCAAGACAATTTGGCCCGAAACGGTTTCAACGGGCAAGTATAGGTGAGCCCGCTGGCCCGGTTTGAACTGCCAACTGCGGAACAGTCGGCCTTGGTCATCTTGTTGTTCGGCCACAACCCGATTGGCCAACGCCAAATAAAACGGAAATGTACGCGATACGGAGTCAGCATGATTGTCCATGTATTTGATCCGTAAATTGGGGATTTGCTCTCGACTTGATTCCTCGCCCGTCTCTGCCACGATCAGCGTCCCTTGCTGCATGGCTTGGCGGACAATGGCCAAATCGGAATCAAATGCTTCGCCGCGAATGTACAACTCTTGATGGCTGGCGATGTGACATAATTCTTCCCCCTTCGCAACCGTCATGCCTGGAAAAACAGTCAACGCCTCGACGGTATAGATCGGGCCCGTTGTAACTGAGGGCGAATCGAGTGACACGGCGGAAGGATCGTCCGAATTGTCCACAATGGCCACATTGGCCACTTCAACTGCATCGATCACATCGCCCGCTTGTATTTCAATCGCAGGTGCTGATGCTGCCTCGGTGGATGGGGCGAATGGAGCGGAGGGGACGGAGAGGGCACTGGCCATCGGATTGCGAATCTGCAAACGGATTTCAACGCGATCGATCAACTCTCGATATTGGATAATCCGTTCGATCTGACTGTCCGAAAGTCCTCGCAGTTTCAGTTCCTGCAATTTGGCCGATTGTTCGGACTCCAACTGCTTGAGTTGATATTCGATCTCCAGCTTGCGGCGTCCAATGACGACGCCCGATTCGGTCAGTGGATCAAGGCGTTCAATTTCCCGTTGGGCAACGGTGATACGGGTCAAAATCTCCAGCAAAGTGAGTTGAGCCGCCTCCAGAGCCTGATCGGCAACTTGGATCGTAAACAGCAAGTCTCCTTCCTCGAGCGACTGACCGGGAAAACGGTGGATTTCCATAATCACCCCCTGCACCGGAGACGTCACCGAAAGTCCGCTCTGCCCCGGTTTCTCGATTACTGATGCAGGAATGTGCAGCCGTCGAGTATAATCAGTGAGCGAAACCAGCGTAAACTCAAGCCCCAAATTTTGAGCGGCCAAAGACGAGATATCGATATGGCTTTCGTGATCTCCACTTTGGCCGTCGACTGTGTTCGTGCCCGGGTGGCCATGATCGTGACTGGTTTCATCACCATGGTCATGGCCATGATTGAGTCGATCACTACCCGTTTGTCGGGAACCGGCAAACGAATCTTGAATTACCCCATCATTTGCACGAAAACGACTGGGCAAGCGGTCGCGGATTTGATCCAGCCAATTCCGATTGGCTGCGGAAGTCGCCGCCAACTGCTGGGTCTGTTCGAGACCGTCCTCACCTACCGTCGATGTTGACCGAGGGCCAATCAACAAAAAAACGACTGACACAATCGCCAACAAGACCAGGGACAAAATCATAAACCAACGAAGTCGCATTACTTTTCATGCTCACTATTAAGTTCGAAAAAATAACTGACCGGCGCCTTGATCACCCAGCAAACCAAAACCGGAAACGACATTTTACTCGAAATAAGCCCCCCTGTCTCTCCAAGGTGGGAGAATCAACTCGAAAAAATAGTCCCGTCGCCCGAAGCGGGATAATCAATCCCCAAGAAGCAACCTGTCGCTGGAAGGTCGATACGTCAACCCGCACCCCTCTTCAAGCGACGCGAACAGACTTGGGCGAATAATTCGCTTGGGTGAATAATCCCACGCCGATAGTTCAGCACCTCTCTCAACACTTCTCCCTTGGCCGCAAGCCTAATTCTGGCTTACGGGTTGAGGAACTTGAGGGCGTTGACGACCCGGTTGTGTTGATTCGTCACTTTCTCTTCCTTCAATGCATTCCTCTTTTTCGGTGGGGAGTTCATTTTGATCAGGGAACTGCGAAGTTTTCCCCTGTTCGTTTTCGTCGTGAGGAGGATAACCGAATGGGGGCGAATCGAATCGATCGCTTGAATCTGAAGATCCGAACGGATCGCGGGGGCCTGCTACCGGTTCTCCGCCATCGCCGTCCTCAAAGCCGTCGTCGTGCAGAGATTTTCCAAGCAAGGCCATCTTGATTCCGTAAATTTGGTAGAACATCGGCACCAAAATCAAAATCAGCAGCGTGCCGGTGATCAAGCCAAAAGCCAAACTCACCGCCATCGGGATGATCACTTGGGCTTGAGTTGATCGTTCAAACAGAATCGGCAACAACCCACATACGGTGGTCAGCGAAGTCAGAAAGATCGGTCGAAAACGGCGTTTACCGGCACTAATCAATGCATCGTACAACGGCATCCCGTCTCGCACTCGGTGATTGATAAAATCGACCAACACGATCGAGTCATTGACCACAACGCCGGTCAACGCCACCAAGCCAAAAAAGCTGAATAGGCTCAAATCCAATCCCATCAAGGCGTGCCCGAGGATCGCACCGATCCAACCGAAGGGAATGATCGACAGAATGATTAATGGCTGAGCGTAGGAGCGAAACTCGAGTGTCAACAGCACAAACATGGCCATCATGGCCACGGCAAAACCGATAAAAAGTGATCGAGTCGATTCGATGTTACGGGCTTGTTCCCCTTCCCAATCGACCATCAGATTGACACCATGATTGGCCCGGTACCAAGCTACTCTTTCCGGCAAAAAGTTATTTTGCATGTCATTAATAATATCTTGGCTATTGGCCTGTTCGGCATCGACATCGGCACTAACGGTGACGGCTCGTTTTTGATTCATCCGTTTGATCTCACCTTGCTCGCGACGAAACTCGACTTCGGCGACCTCCAACAGTGGGCGTTCCTGCCCCGAGTTATCACGGATACGAATCTGCTGCAGGTCTTGCATACTGGAGCGTGAATCGTGCGGATAGCGCACCATCAG
>JBGTHU010000304.1:0-7254 GCA_041745975.1 Mariniblastus sp. | reverse complement strand
ATTCGTCGCAAATCGGATACGGTGCGATGAGCGACTCGAGCTACCAATTGGGTGCTGATGATCAGCAAGCAACCCTTGATCAACGAGGTTGCCAACAGCCATCCGATCGCCATCAATAACGTACCGTAGGGTGACTGCGGAGCGTACTTTTGAAAAAAGGGCTCCATCCGCCGGTACCATTCGAGAGCTTTTCGTTCTGCGGCTATTCTGGATTGATTACGTTCGATTTGATGTTGTAATACGATTTGCTCATTGACATCCAATTCGAGTTGATCAAGATGTTGTTGTTGTTGCAACTGGTCAACTTCTTGTTGCAAGCGATCGATTTGTTGTTCCGCTTTGTCGATCTCCTCCGTTAACCAAATATTTCCCGTTTTGCCATCAAGCACTATTTCCACGACCGGGTAGACCGTGGAAATACTCGCACCCCATAGGATCGCGATCAACAATGCGGCAATGGTGGCACCGGCGATTGACCACTTATAACGTAGCGAATAGATAACGATAGTAAGAAATGACTTCATGGATCGACGTTTAACTAGTTGCTAAGTTCAGGTGGTAGATCAAGCCGCTTTGCTTTGCGGCGTCATTGTGCCGGATAGGCATTCATTTCTGACAAAGACTGTGTCTTTTTGCTCTAGAATGCCCGTAACCGGATTCCGCCAACCTTCCATTTCGTCAACCATGGTAAAACCGAGCTTTTCGATCATGTCCAACATTTCTCGATAAGTTTTGGCTTGAGGATGCTCTCGTTGAATGGTCAATTCCAGGATCATCACATCGACATGATTTTGGATAAAATTTAAACCACCCTGAACCACCAAGTGCTCGGCAAATTGAACGTCTATTTTCAATAATGTGCGTCCTTGTATGTTTCGATCCCTCACCAATTGATCGAGGGTCATTAGAGGCACTTTGGCAACTTCAGTGGATCGTGTTTTTTGGTCAACTTTTAATAACGACGTTCCATATAGATCATCTGATACTAAAATTTCAGCTTCTCCATTTTGATCACTGAGCGCCGCTTCGACCAATTCATAGCGATCAATTTGTCTTAAATAATGCTCTCTTTCAGTCAAACTGTAGCGTGACATCATGGGATCAATCAGAACATAATGCGAATCGGGAAAGATGGTGCTGGCTGTCCAAGACCAATTTCCTGATGACGATCCAACATCAATTATAACGTCAGGTGATAAGCCTTGATGTCGTACCCGATTGAGCATCTTCCAAGTATCGCGAAATGACCAATGAATCTCCGGGGGCGGATCCGAATTGAGGAACCAGCTGCAATCCCCTTTGTTTCCCTGAAATATCTCTTCAAAACGGTCGTCTGCCGGTTTTCTTCGTTCTAAGGAATCCCACAACCATCCTTGCACCGAGGCGGCCGAAAAACGTTTGCCCAATTCAAATGCGTGTTGTCGAATCTGTTGCTGTCGCCGTGGTTGCATAATCTTTTTGACAGCGGCTCGTAATTGCTGACCATCGTAATCGATGTTTTCGCCCAGCTTGAATCTTTGAACGAAGCGAGCAGCTGCAGTTTGGGGACTGCCCAATGTAATTACCGGTAAATTAGCTGTCGCCAATACAAACGGGATTCGACTGGGAAGACTTAGTCTGGCGATACTCTCCTTACTTCCTTCGCCAGTTAACAATCCGGACGGCATAATGGCAAAAGGCCTGCGGCGGAGCTCGGATACTAAATCTTGACCCCATAATGAATCGTGGATGAATATTCCGTCGTCTGCCAACTCTTTCTCACTTCCTTGCAACCAGACGGCGTTGGGGTTGTTGCTGTACCAGTCAACCTGCAGCCCACTGTCTCGGATCGTTTTTCGCAACAATTCTAACCAGGCGTTGTCCCAGATGTTACCGACTAAAATTCCTCGAGCCTGATCGTTGGCTAGGGACCCTTTGAGCTGCTGCGGCATCCATCGCCGTAGACGGGCCATCAACGTTCGTGAGGCCGGTTGTGATTTGACTGATACTACCTGATTTTGCCACTGATCACTATCAATGACATTTTGAGGGATGAGTGACTCCGGCACGATGGGGGGGAAGAGATAGGCTTTCTGACCAAACTGTTGCTCATAATGCTGGCGCATTTCCGGCGAGATCACAAAAATTAAATCCGATTTCTCTACCGCTTCCTGGACCGTCTTGTGTGGTATGTCGCCATATAAACAATTATCGTCCATGACATGGAGACAAACCTTGGTCTCAAATAAATCTTTCAAGGCGATCGCCATTAAAAAATCACTGCGAAAGTATGGTACCACATAGGCTTGCCGCGGCGGATTTTGCCCAAACCATTCTAATAAATGGTCGTAAATTTCCGATCGAGTCAATTTATCATAATTTGGTAAACAATGATGTATTTTGGATGTAACCCGATCCCCGTTATAACAATGATACGAATTCACGGTACCTATCTGATGGAAGTCATCGAATAGGTATTGGATTAACAATCCCGTTCCATGTCTCGAATTGATCTCGCACGCGGATACGACGACTTGCTCACAAGTGGGGTAATTTCCTGTCTCTCTCTCGTGCTTTGGCGTATCCATCTCTGGAAAACGGACTTGCCAGATCGGAACTACCGGTGCCATCGGTTGCTTCTTTCTCAGCAGTTTACTGCCGATACCTCTTCCCGATTTGATAATTCGTTCAGCAGCAAATTTTTCCATCGAATGGATGATTGGCGATTGTCCCTCTTGTTGCCCCTCTGATTGGCGATAGATGCGAACAGATGATACCGGCATGCCTAACAGACGTCTTCCATTTTCAGCCTTCAGCGGTTTGACGCTGATTGTCAGCCGTTGTTCACCTGCCGGTTGAAACATGCGGGCTGATACGGGAAATGTAAGAATTCCTTGCGAAACTTCGATCAGCCTGTTGGGAATCGTGTACTCATTCCAGTGAATCTGATAGAGAAAGTTCAAGGTTTCCCCACGCAATGAACTGGTATCGATCGCTACATAACAATCGATGGGCGATACCGTCAGTCGAATCATCGAGACGGGCTCGGACCAACGAAACGTTATTCCGCCATGATGTTCAACTTGGTGAAAGTTTATCAAGCGTGAATCGTCTTGCTCTTGGCAAGTCACCTCGAAGATACAATTTCCCAATGATTTGGAATGGGGTTGCTGCGCACTGACAGCCGAGCCTCTTGCGGACGCCATTCGATGTTCCTCTTCCTTGTGGACAACACTATTGATGATAACTAGCGTTAACAACTATCATTTATCTGTATGGTTGATATCTAATTTCTCATAATTTGGCAATAGCGATCTGATTTTACCCTCGATTTTTTACTTGAATATGATTCCAACCCCTCCTCGTGAATGATTTGTTTGCTAGCACTTTTTATTTCTTCAATTGAGGGTAACCTCCTAAATTCTGCTTTAGGGATCTGGTTGATCTGTTACTTTGATCAGCAATAGAATTTTCACCCATTCATTTGGTGGCTGTTGTCGACCGGTCTGTTCTTCCGGCTTTCCTTGTGCGTTTCCTTGTGCGTTTCTTACAGCATCACCTCCTCTCAATCCCCTGCCGATGCCGCCAATATCCTCCAATGGACTTTGCGCTACATCTTTCGGTTCGCCTATTTTTTCCTTCGCGACTTCCCCTGCCTGGATATTGGACTGGTTCGCTTGGTCCATTCTGATTCCGCCAAATCCACCCATCACAGCAACATTGTTATTGTCGATAACTTCTGACTGAACATTGTCTTTGGCAAATTGGCTAACATCGGCTTCATCAAATGATACCGTCTTAGCTTGTTGTCTCAATTGATCGATTACTTGATCAACTTGAGACTTCTTGGCCACGACCAAAATGGCTTCTATTCCCGGAGCATACGCCGATTTAATTTCAGCAATCGCTGGTCTATCGATTTCCAGTGACTCTGTTTCATAGATATGTTTTTGCATCCTTCGACCCGCCAATTGCTGATCTGAATCGACGGTTGATGAGGGGAAGCCAGCTTGATTGGGGTCTATTTGAATTTCAGTAGCTATCTGAATTTGGTTTGTTTTCAAAATTTCTCCCACCCGTTTCAATCCTTCAATTTGATTGGAAATATCGACAAAGAGTATTTTTGGGGACGAATCGATTTTAAATCGTAGTGATGGATACGGGACTGATCGGGGAGGCAAGGCCATGATCGTCGATTCTGGATTCTGATCAGCTTGAATTGACATACGCTGAGCTTGTTCACCCAAGCGTTGTCTGAGCATCAACTGTTGATCTTCGTCAACGGTGCTCGCATTGCTTGACCAGAACGGCTCCCGTTCCATTGATGCGGTGGCTGGCAACGGATCTTTGCCAACAGAGGAGGGTTGGATGTTGACGGCTAATTCCGTTTTTTGGACAGTATTGACCCTACCCAATCTCTCATTTACTGCTGATATATTCAATAGCATGATTATCGATAGTAGAGCGGCTACTGTGCTGATAGAGACCAGCATACGTCTGCTTCGGAATTCTTTTTGGGGGGGGTGGTTTTGATTACTTTGAATAGACTGTAACACCGTTTCACTGATGTCTTTATTTAATTTTTTCTGAGGTAATGATTGCAGCTTTAATTGTTGATTCCTCCAATCCTCTAACAACTGCCGTAACTCTTCCGTTTCTGGCAACCTGCTTTCTATCGCTGTACGCTCGGCTGCCGTCAGTTCGCCATCCATATAGGCTGATAAAAGTTGTTGATCGTTCAATTCGTGTGACATAATTTCTGGGAAAATGTTAGCGTTTTGCTAATGAGCTTGGTTGACCAAGACTTATCCGACTTTATTTTGTTGATCGATGGTTTGCAAATATTCTCTCAATTGCTCTCTGGCGCGATGGAGGCGACTTCGAACCGTTCCTATCGGCAAATCCAATATCTCCGAGATCGCTTCGTAATCCAATTCTTCTATTTCTCTTAAAACCAATATCGACCGATGTTCAATGCTGAGTCGACCTAGGGCGTTTTGGATTTGTGTCGATAATTCTTGTTGTTCAATTTGATGGCTGGGAGCTAAAAAATCACCTATGATCTCCGCCCCATGGGTTTCGTGGCTTTCGTGCAAAGAAACTGATTTTTTCTGTCTTCGCAACCGACTGACTGCCACGTTATAACCTATGCGATATAGCCAAGTATAAAACTGACTTCCCCCTCGGAAAGTGTGCAATTTAGTGTAGGCCAATACAAAGGTTTCTTGAATTACGTCTTCCGTTTCAGTTTCATGGTGAATCACATTAAATAGTCCATGAAAGAGTCGATCCTGATACTTGCGCACCAATTCCCCGAAAGCTGATCGGTTTCCGTCAAGTGTCTGGTTGATCAGCAATTGATCTTCTTGATTCATTCCAGATTGGTTCATCGACTATTTCTCTGTTATTACAATTGACGACTTGGGCGGCCAATTAGTTCCCCGCGGATTACCATTTCTGTTTTCGGTTACGGTATCAATTTTTATGAGCGGTTACTTTATGGTTTGGCGGTAACATCGCCAATTTAACAATTTTGGCTCGATCCTGACTCGCACTGGGCCTTTGTCGACTGACTAGGACGAAAATTGTATTGATTGCAAACCGAGTTGTCTGGTTCTTACCCAACCGATCAATACAATCCCCAAAACGATTAATAATAGGCTAATCCATTGGGATATGGTAAGGGTCGTACCAAAAATACCCGATTCGTCGCGCCTGATGATTTCTAATAAAAAGCGGGAAATGCCATGCATAATTAACATCAATGCAAATACTTCACCGTCGTTTTTTTTTAGGTACCAATAAAACCAAATCAAACTGAACAACAAAAAAGCATCTATGGAGCTATAAATCTGAGTCGGATGGGTGCCTAACGATCGAACTGGTAGTTGATCGATTGGCAAAACGATCTCGTCTATTCGATCGGTATAGATAGACGTTGATAGCTTATTTTCTTGGTCTTGGAGTTCCGGATTTTGTTTGAAGAATCTTAATCGTTTTTCTTCGGGCGGAAATATTACGATTCTGTCATTCGGTAGTAGCGGATATTTGGCGGCTATCCCCTCTGGTTCGATTGATATAATTGAACGAATGGCTGGTTGATCCGGTTCAGATTGCTTGATTTCTGATTTGATCCCGATTAAGTCGCCCTCAATTAACTGTTGCATGTAGGGTGCTGATCCAGCGGGAAATGTCAACTGAGGCAAACCGGCGGTTTCACAAATTCCTCCATAACAACAGCCGTTCATCAAACAACCTATTCGCCCGATCGCCAATCCCAACACCATTCCTGGTGCAATCAGATCGACCAATACCAGGGGACGCAAGCGATGAAAGCGACAATAGATCCAGGCCGCCAAACTACCACCTATTAAACTGCCATAAACCACCAATCCACCCGAGGTCACATCCAGTATTTTTGCTATCAGCTCCCTGGCGGTGGGTTCATTTTGATAGTCTTCATATTTTTGAATAACATAGAACAACCTTGCGCCCGCGATACCACCCAATATCATTACAAAAGCCAACGATATAATCCTGTCAGCAATAATCCCTATCGTGGCCGCTCTCCACAGAGTCACACCGACTCCCATAATTATTGCCAAAAGCAAAAAAAGACCATAACCTCTTACGGCTATCCCCACTTTGATCATCTCACCTAATGGATCCTTTGGATTGACATCTTTGATCGATAGGTTGGGGAGCAAAAAATGGATCACCAACGCTCCGATGATGATCAGCGGCAAATGGGAAAGTGCATTAGTTTTTCTGTTATTAGTATCTAGGCCGAGTCCAGTACCGTGGTACCATGACCAAGCCATCAGTATCAGCCCTAATAGCAACCACGCTATCAGAAAAGGCCCTTCCAATAACCATTGCGGGATTACAAATAGTGTTTGTCGCATGGTTCTAGATTTAAAAAATATTGATGTTTGGGTAATCTATTGAGATTGATGACTGATCTTCATCGTTTCGAAAGGCCATTTTTTATCGTTGTCTTTTTAGAAATTGTCAGATATCCAATTCGCGAACATCGAGTGCATATTTTTCTATAAATTCCCTTCTTGGTTCGACTTTGTCCCCCATCAGAACACGAAACATTTTATCAGCTTCGGCCACATTTTCCATTTTGACTTGAATTAAGGTTCGATTGTCTGGGTCCAATGTAGTCTCTCGCAATTCCTCTGCGTTCATCTCTCCCAGTCCCTTAAATCGAGTCAGCTGAATTCCTTTTTCGCCAGCCGATCTGACTGCACCAATCAACTCTCTAAGATC
>JBGTHU010000303.1:0-11365 GCA_041745975.1 Mariniblastus sp. | reverse complement strand
CGCGAGCGTTATTGCACCAACGAATTGAAAATCGCGTCGAACAAATGTTTGAATCCGGCTTAATTGCCGAAGTTGAAAATTTGATCGCCAAGTACCACAGTTTGAGCCAAACAGCATCCCAGGCGGTCGGTTACCAGGAAGTTATCTCTCATTTGAACCAACAGATGAGTCTTCCCGAGACGATTGAAAAGGTCAAGACTCGCACCCGCAAGTTTGCTCGACATCAAGAAACGTGGTTTCGCGGAATGCAAGAGTGTCGCTTGATCGACTTGGCTGAAGATGCGGAACCGGCACAAATCGCTGAATCGATCATCGCTGCGGTGGACAACGGTCAATAGGCAAGCGGCAGTTAGAATCATGAATACCACTGCATCGTGGCTAATCCCATAAACTCTGAATTGTTATTTTTTTAATTGTTTATCATTCAACCACTTGTTAAGTCATGGCACAAATTAACGAAAATTATCTAAAACTGAAAAGTGGCTACCTGTTCCCGGAAATCGCGCGACGTGTCAACACGTTCATTCAAGCCAATCCGCAAGCTGCGGTGATCAAAATGGGGATCGGCGATGTCACGCAACCACTCTGCCCGGCGGTGATTGAAGGGATGCATCAAGCTGTTGATGAATTGGCGCAGGAATCCACTTTCCGAGGTTATGGTCCGGAGCAAGGTTATGACTTTCTGAGAAATGCGATCGTGGAAAATGACTTTGCCAGTCGAGGTATCAATATCGGCGCTGAAGAGATCTTTGTTTCTGATGGTTCGAAGTGTGACAGTGGAAATTTACTGGACATTTTTGGCCCCGATAATCGAATCGCAGTCCTCGATCCCGTTTATCCCGTCTACGTTGATACGAATGTGATGGCGGGGAATACCGGTGCGGTGGATGAACAGGGCCGATATCAGAATTTGGTCTACTTGCCGATGACGGCAGAGAATCAGTTCCAGCCCGCATTGCCCGATCGGCCTGTCGATTTGATCTACCTCTGCTATCCCAACAACCCAACGGGCGTGGTCGCCTCGAAGGGTGAATTGGCGACTTGGGTCGAATACGCTCGACAACATCAAGCGGTGATCCTATTCGATGCGGCTTATGAGGCTTACATTTCCGATCCTGACATCCCGCATTCCATTTACGAGATCCCAGGGGCTCGCGAAGTAGCCATTGAGCTCCGCAGCTTTAGCAAGACCGCTGGATTCACCGGTGTCCGTTGTGGCTTCATTGTCGTACCCCATGAACTAATGGGAACGACTCGCGATGGCCAACACCAATCGTTGCATGCGCTTTGGAGTCGCCGACACAGCACCAAGTTCAACGGTGCCTCTTATCCCGTCCAGCGTGGTGCGGAGGCTGTCTACACGCAGGCGGGCAAACAACAAATTCGCCAGCAAATCGATTACTACATGACCAATGCCAAAATCTTGCGCGAGGGCTTGCAAGAGGCCGGGTTGGAGGTGTTTGGAGGCGTCAATGCACCTTACGTTTGGTTGAAAACGCCCCTGGGTGTCAGCAGTTGGGAGTTCTTTGATCAATTGCTGGCTCAAGCCAATGTGGTCGGGACTCCGGGAAGCGGTTTCGGAGCCGCCGGAGAGGGTTATTTTCGTTTGAGTGCATTCAACAGTCGCAGCAATACGGAGACCGCCGTCCAACGTATCCAGTCACAGTTACTACTGCCCAGCTGAAATTTATTTGGACGCGCGAGATGTCGCGTAAATTGAAGCGGAACGGCGCAAACCGTCCGGTTCCTCACCAATCGCTATCCTCACCAATCGTAGCGGAACGGCGCAAACCGTCCGGTGCAGCAACGACCGGAAAATTTGCCACGATTTGCGTTTCAAATCAGCGATATTGGCGATCGGCGGGGCGAGGAGGAGTATCGGGCAGGATCGCTAAGCGGATCGCCTGGTACAAATTCAAGTCAGCAATCGAACGAGCCGGAGGAAGACTCTGACGAAAGTTCCCGTCGAAAAGATCCACTTCCCAATTCAATACACTTCCATTTTCGATCTCACATTGACGGACCTCCATTTCCAAATAGGGATTGCGCGATGAAACGGGAAAATCTTCAAACAGTCGGCGGTCAATCTGAGTGAATTTGCCCTTTATTTCTCCCTTTAATGAGCGATTTACTGTGGCCAGTTGTGCCGGGGGAAATATCCAAAAATGGCCGTTATAGTGACAATCGGGTCCCAATCCGGCAAGCTCGGGTACGAGATCTCCAATCAACCAACAGGGTAGGCTGGCCCGTTGAGTTTCCAGTTTCACCAAAAACAATGAATTGTCTTGGCGGCTGCGACCGAAATAAGCTTGGACCCATGGCCGACTATAATTTTCGTCGGTCAAGGCGGCCGACGCCGAATAATCAACCAATTGGAAACTGAGGTCGGTATCAGTACGACCGGCTTTGGTTACCATGAGAATCTCCAAATTTTCGATCGCCAGCGAACGTTCCGGTAGATGCTCGGCACGTGTTAAGCTGGATGCATCAAAAATGGTCGTCGGTTTGTTGATCACGATCCGCCATGGTCGAGTCGTTTGGTGGCGGCGAATCACGTTTTCATTGATCAATTCGACCAACTTCATCAGTCCGCGGTTGGTCACATTCACAGTGTGATCAATCCGAACCACATTTTCGGTTGGCTCGAGTTTTTCTCCTGGCTCGTTTGTATCAAGCTCGGAAGCGATGTGGCCCCGGGTGGCGGGGACACCGATTTCCACGCGGACTTCAGCCGCCTCGAACAATTTACCAAAATCCGGGTCGCTGAATTTCAGTCCGTGCAAGACCATCACGCCCGGCCGAGGTGTCCGCAGGGCATCCAAACTCACATCGATACCCAAATCCGCCTTGATGGCCTGCATGATCTGATGTTTGTTGGGCTGATGGAAAATCGCATAAACGACCAAGCCGGTAGGCACGCAGCAGCACAGCAAAAACAGAAATCGGCAAATCAAGCGGCGTTGATTGTCGCTGAGCATTTGACTTCCATGTCAAAACGTCAATTGAATAACTAAAACATTAAGTCCTTGTTTCCCAACGGATCAGATCCTCTCAAGGCATCGTCATAAACCGGGAGATTAAAGATGACCACCCAAGGGTATACCTCTTTTAGAAACAAAGCCAAATTAACAATCTGCTATTTTTGGCTTTTTTGGCGGCTGAAGCAATAACGATTTTTATTTTTTCGCAGCCAACTGATGAAACATCGCCCAATGTGCTTGCATCTCTTCGATGCTATCACCGCCAAATTTGTCAACGAGCGCCGCTGCAATCTCAAACGCAACGACATTTTCCACAATGATGCTAGCAGCGGAAATGGCACAAACATCACTCCGCTCATAGCTCGCCTTGCTGGGTTCTTTCGTATCCATTTGGATCGATTCGAGCGGTTTTTGCAAAGTCGCGATCGGTTTCTTGGCGGCTCGGATGACCAGCGGTTGCCCATTGGTCATTCCGGCTTCCAAGCCTCCCGCATGATTGGTGGGCCGAGCGTACCCCAGGTTGGGTTCCGATTTTTGAGCGGGGTCAAATTGGATTGGATCATGGACTTGACTGCCCAGCATCGTGGCGGCGCGAAAGCCCAAGCCGATTTCGACCCCTTTGATTGCTTGCACGGCCATGACAGCTTGGGCCAAACGGCCGTCGAGTTTACGGTCCCATTGGGCATGGGTTCCCAATCCGAACGGCAAACCTTCGACGACCACTTCCACGATACCGCCCAGTGTATCACCGGCGGATCGGGTTTGATCGATATATTCGCAAACCGCTTGGTCTTGATTGGGGTTGAGGGAATAGATGGCACTGTCGTTTCGTCGTTGCAGGCGTTCATCTAAGGTACCCGGCAACGGCAGAATTTCTGCTTGTCCGACCTGCACCACGTACCCCAGCACGCGGATATTAAACTGTTGCAGTAGTTGTTGACAAAGGGCACCGGCAGCGACTCGGGCGGCGGTCTCGCGAGCACTGGCCCGCTCCAACACGCCTCGAATAGAACTCAGGTATTTCAAGGAACCGCTCAGGTCCCCGTGACCGGGACGAGGGCGGGGCAATTCTTTTAATCGCTCTAACTTGTAATCTCGATTGATCACTTGCAGCGTGATCGGGCTGCCCAGGGTAACTTGATTCCAGACACCTGACAAAATTTCAACGTTGTCTTGTTCCAGTTTTTGGCGTCCCCCCCGTCCGTAGCCCCCTTGTCGGCGCAATAGATGTTGATCAATGGTCGCATTATCGATTGTCAGTCCGGCCGGGAAGCCATCGATTAAAGCCAAGATCGTTTTTCCGTGGGATTCTCCCGCCGTCCAATAGCGTAGCATGATGATTCGGGATAAATTGTGAGCGTAATGTGAATTGAAGTGACGGGAAAGTATCTGGAAATGCGTTTGATTCGAGGCTATCTGAAAAGGGGGCTGAACCTTTTTCAGATAGCTTCTAAGGCATTTCCGCTCAAGTATAATCGGATATGCGGAGAAAGACCAGCCAAATACGCTCATCAAACCGTACCCGTGGGTCTACCGCTCGCTTTGATAAAACAGAATGTGACCTTACGGAATGGCTTTGATAAAAAACAACTGGTTTTTAGTGGTATTGCTGATTGCGTTGTCGATCGGCTTTTTCGGCTGGCGTTTACTCACTTGGCTGACTGAAGTTCCACTTTTGAATTGGAGCATTGTGATGACCACGATGTTTCTGATGGCTTGGCCGATTGAATTTGGTCATTTGAAAAACGCGGCGCTGAGACCGGCAGCCTCGATCTGGGGAAGCCTGATTAATGTGGGGATTGTTCCACTGCTGGCATGGCCATTGCTGGCTTGGCTGGACCACGATTTAGCTGGAGGACTGATGATTGCCGCCGCCACCCCATGCACATTGGCCTCTGCGGCGGTTTGGACGCGTCGCGCTGGAGGGAATGACAGCACGGCGATGATGGTTACTCTGATCACCAACGTGAGCTGTTTTTTGGTGATGCCCGCCTTGATCTTTTGGCAATCGGGCGAATCAGTTCCAGCATCGGTGTTAATGGGTACCATGCAGAATCTGTTTTGGTTCGTGGTCGTTCCCATGGCGCTGGCACAACTGACGCGATTACATCCTGGCATCGGCCACTGGGCCAGCGACCATAAACCGCAACTCAGCACACTGGCCTTGTTGGGAATTTTGATGATGGTTTTGATCGGTGCAATCAATATGGGAATGCGACTGAATCAAGCGGATCAACAGATCTCGTGGTTCAACTTGATCACGATTTGTTTGGCCGTTTTCGGTTTGCATGTCATCGCGTTTGGGCTGGGTTGGCAAAGCAGCAAGTGGATGGGTATTAATCGAGGTGATTCAATTGCAGTTGCTTTCGCAGGAAGTCAAAAGACGTTGATGGTCGGTTTGAGCGTGGCGATCATGTTGGGATTCAGCATTATTCCGATTGTGTTCTACCACGCCTTCCAGTTGATAATCGATACGCTTTTTGCTGACCAAATGAGGCTCAAGCAACCCCCCGGAAATTCGGTAGTGACAGCAAAGTAGTAAACCCGTAACTGCGGCTTCCGCTTAAGCCGCCCTCGACGTGGATTCGGATTGAACTCTGATATTGTGTTGAGCGGAGCCCGGAGCGGAGCCCGGAGATTTATTTTGGACAGTCGATTTCTGCCAATGCTCTGGCAGCAGCTCTGAATGAATAATATCCAGTACCTCTCGATCATTGAAATAATTTATATGGCCTCGTCCTCCTACCGGGCGGTTGGAGCAACCGCTTCGGAACGGGGTATTACCTACCCGATTCGGCTGATATAAAAGCCCTTGGGGAAAATCAATCGACGTCCCCACCGGATCGTCGATCCGGAAAATGTTGACCCAGCAATCAAGATTTTTCCGCAGTTGCTGCCATTGTGGACTATCCAGTGAGGTATAGTAATGGGGAAAGTAATGTTGAAATAAATGACTAAACGGAGAACCCATGGTGACCAAGGTGACATGCGAAAATTTTTGACGCAGCTGGTCTGACTCCAAACGATTCAGCGTTTCCAATGAAACCACGGTTCCTTGGCTGTGACTGATGATCACCAACTCCGGTTTGTGATTGGACTCCTGGTGCGCCGAAAAGTGCCACAAGACTTCCATCATGCGATTGACGATCAATTCGCGTTTGGTGAAGGCGATTGTCCCCTTGAGATTACTGGTCTCCCGGATATCGAATTCGTCGTCATCGTCAAATTGACCGTCGATCAACAACGATCGGAAGAAAAAATGATTGACAATTTCCAGCACAATGCCAAAAACGGGTCTCAGTTTGGGTATCACAAATACGAACAACATTCCCGTCGGAACGACCATCGACATGGCATAGCGGTTGGTTTCTGCCAACAGTTGCCCCCACCAGTACTGATGGTAATTTAGTCCGCTAATACCCGCATATCCAACGGACAACACTAACACCGAACCGACAACGGCACACAGCCCCAAGGTTAGTTGGACACCGGAATGGACAATCAACCGCGGCGGCGGATTACCCATTTCGAATTCGCGAATTCCATTTTCGTGTTTCCAAATCACATATCCCAGTGTTGAAATCGCGGCGGCGATCCCAATGATCGATCCCATCATAAACTGGATTCCCAGTAACACGCTGGCGCCATCAAAGAGTGCAGGCAAATCGGGAAGATAAAAGAATATATCCAACCGATCTGTCAAAAACAACCAAAACAACAGCAGTACGTGACTCCAAGCACCGACGGCTAAGGCGGGCAACAGAAAAGCCAAGTGGATCGGTTTGCGGTGCAACCGACGATCAAAAAGGGCAATTCCCCAACAAGCCAACAACAATGTCAACATGCCAATCAAGACAAGCCAGAACAATCCCAGTAATAGAATCAAGACCTCGCATATCCACAACAGGCCACTGTTCGATGCGGAAAATCCACTACGAGGAATCATATCCGCCAAGAAAAATGTCTTGAAGATCAAAACGCTGATCAGAAACATTGATCCGACCTTCACCCAAAACCAGAATCGCTCAAAAACTCGCGTGTTCGTAACTCGCCATCCCGTCGTTGAAAGTAGGAAAGCGATGCCGCAACAAATTGCCCCTGCAATGACTTCTCGCCAATTTACCGCCAGAATGACTCGAGAATCAATGCGAGCAAAATAGGCTCCAATCGCTACGACCCCTTGAATGACTCGGGATAATTCTTGATTGGGCTGCTCTTCAATGGTCAATCGCTTGTTGGCTGATTGATGAGATACGTTAACCGCCAATCCAGCAGAATCTCGACTGGTAAAATGATTTAGGCAAATCGTCACCACCAGCAACAACAACAGAAAATTAATCGCCAGTACCGGCCCATGAATGATCCGCGAGATATGCAACCCCAGCCACTTCATTTGGCACGATACCCAACCTTGTTGATCGGCGGCTACAAACGCCAAAAAACGCAACCCAAACAGAATCTGCAGCACGCCAATGACCACTCCCAACCAACCATGCAAAATCTTGGAAACGTCCCCCCAATAGACTTCCGTCATCTGGATTCGTTGAGAACCCCAACTCAAGTCGCAAATATGCGCTGGAAATGTCTTTATAAAATGTTTGTCTCGTTCCCTATCGGCCAACCACACCACATCTTGGCTCTCACGCAAAGGGGCGTCCCGCTCCCCCGCAGTCCGGGCCAACGACTTGACGGTGCTACCGGGAATGGGATCACCCACGCCGTGCACGACCAAGATCAACTTGTCGACGGATTGTTGATTTGTATTCAATGGACAGATCGTACCCAACAGGATGACTTTAGTGAATTTGCCGGTTATTTAATTTGTCGGCTTAATCCAGTCGGAAAATTTCACCGCATATCCGACACGACCTTAATAAAGACTTAAAAACAAAAACAGGCTGGAAATTGTGCTAGCAATCGGTCGATAGCTGAAATGTTCATCCGTTGTTAAAAAACTGAAAGAGGCGCTCCATGAATTTCGAATATGATCCTTCTGAAATAGAAGAAATCAAAAACGCGATCACTCCTGCTCCGGAACATGGGGCTCAGTCTCCGCTGGAAACGTACTTACGAGAGATCAATGAGACGAAACTGCTCTCTGCCGATGAAGAAAAGATGTTGGCCCGGGCGATTGCCCAAGGAGATGTTCAGGCCCGTGATCGCATGATTCGCGCCAACTTGCGTTTGGTAGTAAATATTGCCAGAGGTTACGCGGGCAAGGGATTGGGCTTGCAAGATTTGATCGAAGAAGGCAATTTGGGTTTATTGCGAGCAGTGGAGGGGTTTGATCCGTCCATGGGCACCCGGTTCAGCACCTATGCCAGTTACTGGATTAAGCAATCGATCAAACGATCCTTGATAAATTCTTCCAAAACGATCCGAATTCCGGCTTATATGGTCGAGTTGTTATCCAAGTGGCGTCGCGCCAGTGCTCGACTTACGGAGGAACTAAAACGCAGTCCAACGCACGATGAAATTGCCCGCTTATTGGGTGTGCAGCGTCGCAAGTTGCCGATCATCAAAAAAGCAATCCAGATCTACAATGCCACTTCCCAAACCGATCAAACCGATTCAGGATGGTCACTGGGTGATTTACTAATGGATGAACGTCGCCGCAGCCCCGATATGGAGATGCTGGAAAACGATATCATGTCAAAAATTCAATCGATGCTACAAGATCTGGATGAACGTGAAAAAGCCGTTTTGCGGATGCGGTTTGGGCTGGAAGATACACCGCCCCATACACTTAAAGAGATCGGCGAAATTTTAAGCCTGACTCGCGAACGAGTCCGCCAAATCGAATCGGACGCACTTAAGAAGCTCGGCGAAGGACTCCGCGATCCAATCGATATGGAAATCACATTGCCGTTTTAAGCCGCAGTTCGATTTTTTTTCGATTTTTCGCCAAGTTTTTCAATTTCCAATCGGCTCATAGCATGGAATGAGCCCTCTGCTTCCGACTGGATCATGACAACGGATTGCGCATGTAACATCCGCGGAAAAAAGTACCAACACTGGTCGAAGCTGTGCAACGGATATTGGGCAGTAATTAAAATCAAATCAGTCCGCAAATGAGAGTTGGCGATTCGCATCACCGCTGATTCGGACTCTCCGGGTACCAATTGCGATTTTATCTCGAACTTATTCATGCGACGATGCATCTCCCGCAGTGAGAGTGGTGTTTCCCCTTCGGGGCGTCCTTCAAACAAGTCAACTCCCGTGTAACGAACCGTGCCACTCAGGATAAATCGCATGGCGGTTTGGATCATCTTTTCCGTACGGGCTCCGTCTCCCAAGCCAAACTCGATGATCGAACTGACTTTATTATCCCGAATCAAACGGTAAATCTTACGATCCGCAACGGGCTTGCTGAACCGACTCAAACAAAAATATCCGAAGGCTGATAATGTTTTCATCGAAAACCAAGAGTTATTGGGGCTGAAATTATCCTAAATGAGGCTGTTGTCTTCCATCACGAATCCAACAGCTTAGTTATTACATCGACCGCAGCAACCGGATTTTTTCACCTCTTCAGACTCATCGACACATTCGTCCCGCCAGGAAAACTCGCCCCAGCCTTCCCATTCAGCCTCAATTGTTTATTTTGACAGCGATGATGCATTTTTGCCAAACCAGAATTCAAATGTAACGTATAGTCACCCTGACGAGATTCTTCAGGGATTGAGGCAATCACTATTCCGCCATGATGGCTGGCTCTACCGCGGCGCGGTCGGATGAGCCGTTATGGTTTGCTTGCCGCGCGGGTTGGATTACGATGCCCCGTTTCCGTCAAGAATCGAGTGAACAGCGGCGAGCGCGATTTGAGCAGTTCGAGCAACGGCTGGTCATGACGGGGCAACCCCTGGCTGGACTTTTGCCGGAAATGGAATTGGCCGCGCCGGCGATCACTCAGCAAGTGATCGTTCAACCGCTGAATAATGTCTCGACCACACAAACCAATCAAGCCGTTTCGCCCACTACAGCGGCCGCTCAAGTCGGTGCACAATATGGCTTTGATGGAGCAGGTCAAACAGTGGCAATCATTGACTCGGGAATCGCCTGGAATCTTCACGCTCTGGGTGGCGGGTTCGGCCCGGGGCATCGAGTCGTCGGCGGATGGGATTTTGCAGATAATGATGCCAACCCCTTCGATAGCGGTGCCGCCGGATATCATGGAACCCATGTCGCGGGAATTGTTGCCAGCCAACATGATCGATTTCAGGGTGTCAGTTCGGGGGTCGATTTGGTCGGTTTGCGTGTCTTTAATGACCAGGGACAAGGCAATCTGGAGTGGGTCAAACAGGCATTGCAATGGGTTTCTGATAATCGAACGGCATTTGAAAATCCTATTACCACCGTCGTCATGTCATTAGGCACCCATTGGAACGACTTCACACCGCCTGAATGGGCTAATTTAGAATCTCAACTGGCGCAGCTAAAAGGGGAGGGGATTTTTATCTCCGTCGCAGCCGGTAATTCGTTTCAGGAATTTCAAACTCCGGGACTCAGTTACCCTGCCGTAAGCCAACACGTTGTACCGGTAGCCAGTCACGACGCCAACGGGAATATGAGCCAATTCAGCCAGCGGGCCGATCGCGTTCTGGTTGCACCTGGCGAGTCGATTCCCAGCACGATCCCCAACAACCTATTTGGCACCGGTGGCGTCAATCGATTCATGGGGATGAGTGGCACCAGCATGGCAGCTCCCTTTGTCGCAGGCACCAGTGCCTTGTTGAGACAAGCCAAAGAGTTCATGGGGGTCGAAGAGATCAATCAAGACGTGATTTATCAGCAGCTTAAAAACACGGCGGATCAAATCTACGACGCCGCCACCGGCAGCTACTATCGCCGTATCAACCTGGAGGCCGCCCTGGCCTCCATCGTCGTTGACCTCGATGATAACACTCCGCAAACGGCAACCCAAGTCGGTTCGGTCGAAGGAGGAGAACGGATCATTGGTACCATCGGAAAATTAGACGATATCGATTACTTTCGCTTCAGTGCCACCCAATCGGGTGTGATGAAATTTTCCATCGAGGCAACCCATCAGCTGGCTCCAGTAATCGAAGTTTTGGGCTCTAATGTGACTCGGGAGGGGAACAAGTTTTCTTTCGAAGTGCAAGCCGGAACCGAGTATGTTTTCTCGATGGCTTCGAGTGATGGAAATGGCCACTACACCATCGATTTCGATTTACAAACGGGTCCGCCACCGATCCAATGGGGCGCGATTTCCTCACGGTTGGTTGCCAATCAACAGATTTCCGGCGAGGCCAATTATCAATTTCAAGCGACTCAAAATGGTGTTCTAACTATTCAAACCAATGGCCATGACAATCGCTCGTTGACACTGGAACTCTATAATGCCCAACATCAACTGGTCTCGT
>JBGTHU010000302.1:0-3105 GCA_041745975.1 Mariniblastus sp. | reverse complement strand
CGGCAGACGACGACGATTCCCTTGCTGCGAAAGGATTTCATTCTGGATGAATATCAGGTGGTAGAAGCCCGAGTGGCGGGAGCCGATGCGGTGCTGCTGATTGCCGAATGCCTCGATCCACTTCGTTTGCGAGATTTGTACCAAGCGATTTGTGATTTGGGAATGACGCCGCTGGTCGAACTTTATGAGGCTGATAATGTCCAATCAGTATTGGCTTGCCAGCCCCAATTGGTTGGGGTCAACAATCGGAACCTGAAAACGTTTGAGGTCGATTTGCAACATACCTTGCGAATTAAGGCTCAGCTTCCTGCTTCGATCACCGTGGTTAGTGAGAGTGGCATTGAAAACGCACAACAGGTAAGCTTCCTACACGAACATGGAATCGATGCGATTTTGGTGGGGGAGTCGTTGATGAGGAAGTCCGATGTTGCCGGTGCGGTGCAAAGCCTGATGTTTTAATTGGTCATGATCGTTTCACGTCATTCAATCCCTGGTGGGGCTTCCCAAAGTCATTAATCAACCTTCAATATCTTCCAATAATCCTTCAAATTAAAATCGCCCATGTCCAATTTAGAGATCAATCGAATTGCGATTGCAAAAGACTGGCTGCCCCGCTATACCGGCATGCCTTTGGACCATTTCGGTGACTATATTTTGCTGACCAATTTTGACTATTATGTTCGCTCGTTTTGCCAGCGGTTCAAATGCGATGTCTACGGAATCGGTAAACCGATGCAAGCCGCAACCAATTCGGCGGGGTTGAGTATCATCAATTTCGGTATCGGATCAGCCAATGCGGCGACGATCATGGACCTGTTGAGTGCCCGTAGTCCCCAAGGCGTTCTGTTTTTGGGAAAGTGTGGCGGGTTGAAGCAATCGACCGAGATTGGTCACTTTATTCTTCCCATTGCCGCGATACGTGGCGAGGGGACCAGTGACGATTATTTTCCTCCCGAGGTACCGGCATTGCCTTCGTTCAAATTGCACAAATTCGTTTCCGATTCGATGGTCAAACGCAAATTGGAATATCGAACGGGAGTGATTTACACGACCAATCGTCGCCTGTGGGAGCATGACGTCGAGTTCCGCCATCGATTGGCGCGGCTGACCTGTATGGGGATCGATATGGAAACCGCCACGCTCTTCATCGTCGGACACTACAATGAGATTTCGCGAGGAGCGTTGCTGTTAGTTTCTGATGTGCCCACGACGCCCGAAGGTGTGAAAACGTCAGAATCAGATGCGACTGTTACAAAAATGTGGTCCGACTTGCACTTGGAAATTGGGATTGAATCGATGCAGGGAATCGGCCAGCAGGGTGAACCGATCCGACACTTTAGATACTGACCAAGCCACCATCATCGTCCGCACCCAAATTGTTTAAACTTTTACCATCAAACAACTAAAATGACAGTCAGAACACGTTTTGCCCCCAGTCCCACCGGCTACCTACATATTGGCGGCGTCCGCACGGCCTTGTTCAATTGGTTGCTGGCTCGACAGGCCGGCGGACAATTCATTTTGAGAATCGACGATACCGACGCTCAGCGTAACTTGGAACAGGCACTGCAACCGATCCTGGACGGCTTTCGCTGGCTGGGAATCGATTGGGATGAAGGCCCCGAAGTCGGCGGCCCCTGCCAGCCTTACTTTCAGGCCCAAAGAGTCGATAAATACCGAGCGGCCGTGACGCGTCTGTTGGAATCTGGACATGCCTATTACGATTACTCTCGACCGGAGGAGTATGCTGCCGAACGCGAAGCAGCGGAAAAAGAGAAACGTGGATTCAGCTACAGTCGACGCTGGATGGCCGAGACCGATCAACAACGTTCGGCATTTGAATCGGAAGGCCGCAGTGCGGTGGTGCGGTTGAAAATGCCCCGTGAAGGCCAGTGTGAATTCCATGATTTGATTCGTGGCCCCATGAAATTCGAATGGCTCAACGAAGCCGATCACGTGATCCAGCGAACCGATGGGACTTGCTTGTATCACCTGGCCAGCGTGGTCGATGATGCTCAGATGGAAATCACCCATGTTGTCCGCGCGATCGAACATTTGGCCAATACGCCCCGGCAAATTTTTATCGCCCAATCACTGGGATATACCCTGCCGCAATACGCCCATATTCCTTACGTCGCGGAACCGGGCAGCAAAACGAAATTGAGCAAACGGAAGATCGCCAAGTACATGAACAACCCCGAGTTTCGGCAATTGCATGAAAGTGGTGCCGAAACCGCCTCCCGATTGGGTGTGAACGTCGATCCGGAATCGTTCAATCCGGTGTTAATCGATTTCTATCAAAAAATCGGATTCCTGCCCCAGGCCGTGTTGAATTACTTGCTGTTATTGGGTTGGTCATTGGATGATCGGACTGAATTTTTCAGTCGTGAAGAAATGATTGAAAAATTTAGCTTGGAACGTGTGATCAAAAGTGAAGCCAGTTTTGATCCCAAAAAACTGCTGGCCTTCCAAGCCCACTACATGAATTTGCAACCCTCCAAAGCCAAAGCCGCATCCTGTTTGCGGTTTTTACAACAAGCGGGACTGGTTGCCGATCCAACTCCCTGCGACATCGGCGAGTCGGTGCAGCGGGTCGTCAACGCGGCCGGTGATCGGATCGTCAGTGCCGGCGACATCTTGAATTTCGACTATTTGTTTCTATCCAATGACCAATTCGCTTACGACGAAGCGGCGTTCAAGAAACGACTGATTGACACCGATCAGGCGGGTCGATTGATCAATGAATTCAATGCTCATATCGCAATCGTTCCCCAATTTATCGCGGCGGAGATCGAAGCCGAATTGAAAAGTTTTTGTCTCTCGCGACAATTGAAATTAACAGATATCATTCACGCTTTGAGAGTCGCCTTAACCGGCCAGCCCGCTGGATTTGCCCTGTTTGAGACGATGGAAATCTTGGGCCGCCAGACCTGTATTGATCGGATTAATCGGGCCTTGGATAAATTGGAAGCACAAGGAATCAAGGTTTGAAATCGAATTTATTTACACATGGTCTTGAAAGCAAACAATGAACAACTCAGAAGAAAATCCCAATGAACATAAACTCGATTTCGTCCGGCAAATTGTCGCCGATGACCAAGCCGC
>JBGTHU010000301.1:0-3426 GCA_041745975.1 Mariniblastus sp. | reverse complement strand
AACAGGGAAGCGAATTGAGAGTCCGTTGGAATGATGCTTGGGCAACCACATTGGCGCCCACCCAGCACTGGCAGTCTTATGGCATCTTGCTGGAAGCCGACTCGGTGGCAACCCAGTTAGGTTTTGTCGAGGGAAGTGCTGACAATCCTTCGATCTGGATCGATAACGTTCAGTTGTTCCGGATCGACCCGATTGGTACGAATCGGGCACCTACCGTCGATCAGCTTGCTGCACAAACAGCTGATTTCGGCCAACCGGTAACCTTCAACGTCAACGCGACGGATCCGGAAGGTCACGGTTTCGTGCTATCGCTTGAGCACTCGGGAATCCTACCGGAAATGAATGTACCTACGATCTCGCAAGCCGGTGAGATCACCTGGACGCCATCCCACGCGGGTGTGGTGGGATTGACCGTGATCGCCACCGATATTCTTGGCGGGCGGAGTGAAATGAGTTTCAATGTGGACGTTTCTCCGTTCGAGCCCTTGTCGGGAACGCGAGCGTTAGCGGCTGTTCCACCTCAATTTCGCAATAACGCATACAGCTCCGCTGCGAATGCTTGGCCCAATGGTCGCCCGCCAATGAACATCGACGTTGATAAAACATATGAAGCGGTTTTTGAAACGAGCGCCGGGCAAATGACAATCGCTCTCTTTCCCGATGCGGCTCCGATTACCGTGAATAACTTTGTCGCCTTGGCCAATGACGGGTATTACGACGGGTTAGCTTTCCATCGGGTTATTGACGGCTTTATGGCCCAAGGGGGAGATCCGCTGGGCACAGGAACAGGTGGCCCCGGCTATCAGTTTACCGATGAGTTCGATAGTGGAATGACCTTCAATCGATCTGGATTGCTGGCGATGGCCAACGCCGGACCGAATACCAATGGTAGCCAATTCTTCGTTACATTTGAGCCAACCCCATGGTTGAACAATTTCCACACGATTTTTGGCGAGGTCACCAGCGGATCAAGTGTGCTGGACAGCATCACCAGGACCCACGTCAATAACGTGGCGATTCCTGGAGCCGTTCCAACGCTAATTAATTCGATTATGATCAACGAATCTTAGAATATTGCCAAAAGCATCCATAAAAGCGACCGGGAGGGGATTGGCTGTCATTGATTTGACTGCGACTTGTGTCTGGTAGAGTATAGTTTCGGGCAAACCGGCGGTATTCGGGCAAACCGGCGGTATTCGGAAGTATCCGGACTGACTTCTGAAGTGAAGCCATAATCAAGGGAAGATTCGCGGGATAGTCCCATTTTTTGCGTTTGACGTGTGAAAATTTTCCGATAAACTATGCAACTGGTAACGTCACTGACCCCGATGACTCAATCCTGAAGATGTTTTCCTCGGATCAAAACGATATTTAATCGTACACGTCCTATCGAGCAACAATTAATCGAATCTATATAATCGAAAAATTTCCCAGGTATTCACATGAAATCAGACATTCACCCTAACTATCGTCCGGTTGTTTTTAAGGATAATCAAGCCGATTTTGCGATTTTGACCGGTTCAACCATTCCAACCAAACAGACCATTCAATGGGAAGATGGGAACGAATACCCCGTTCATTATGTTGATATTTCCAGTGCATCCCATCCATTTTTTACCGGCAAACAACAGTTTGTTGACTCGATGGGACGCGTTGAGAAATTCAAGAAGAAATTTGGTGGCGATTACACGGCCAAGCCGAAAAAATCCAAAAAGTAGCCGGCAACCGTCGAAACGACATGGTTCCAGCCAGAGAACATCAATCTGCCAATTTCGGACAATTGTTTAGGCCAATTTATTTAGGTCGTCGGCAGATATAATTTTACCATTGATTTAAGTAATCTGGTGTAATTGTGTCTGTCTTTCGCCTTTAACTGGAGGAATTCACGTAAATGTTTCAACTTGCCTCCTACTCCCTTGATTCGAAGACGATCGGGGCTCCGTGCCTCGATAAAATCTCTGAATCCACTGGGCGGTATCTTCGCGCCGATCGATTTCCAGCGTGTTATTCATCGGTTGCTCGATTCGTTTCCATCGTATTGGCTTTTGCAGTAATCGGATTGCCGTCTTGGGCATCTGTGGAGCGGATTGTCAGTGATTATTCAGCGGCATCATTGCCCCTTCAGCCCTCCCAGGCCGGATCAATTGTCAACCAGGATCGACAGGAAGTATTGGTTCGAGCCGCTTCGACTGAGGATTGGATCGAAATGAAGCCCAAAAACGCCGGGGCATCATTTAAGATGATCACCAAGCCACGCTACCTTGAGCGGGTTTTCAAGCCGATCGATGACCAGCCATCTATCAAAATGCGCAGCTTTTTGTCGACCTTTCAAAATGGTGATGGATTGATGGTATTCATGTATGCCGACTTGCCCGAGGAACCTACAGGTAAGGCAATTGTTGATACGCTGGAGGGGATCGCACTAGGTAGCGTCGGCAATTTAAATGGTAAAATTACTCATCATGAAAAGATTCGTTACCAGGACAACCCTGGGCTGAGTTACGAATTTCGGTTCGCCAAGGATGAGCAGTTACATGGGGGCGTCGGACAAGCGTTCCTTGTTGGCAAACGCCAATATGTAATCAGTATCATGATGAAGGAAGCCAATTTTGACCAAGCAACGGCGCTCGCCTACTTTGAATCATTTCGGATTACGGCCGAAGAAGAAGTGGAAACCGATAAAGCGGAAACTTCCTCAGGAAAATGAAGCCTCGTTCAGGTACAACTTCCATTTAGAAATAGTTTCCACCAGTGATTTCTCAGTAGCATCCCGCGCCCCATGCGCTGAACAAAACAACCCTGGCCCAAAAACGAGAGAGATGCCAGATGACCAACGCACAAAAAAAAATGGGTTACTGTTCGATGTGCATGCAGAACGTCGAACACTCGCGGGTTTTTTCCTCTTTCCTTACGCTGTCTCTGGATTATTTAACCTTAAGGTTACTGGGCCATTTTCGCATCGGACCGTACTACTGTTTTCAGTGCGAAGGGAAAAAATGGTTGCTGCCATCCGTAAGAATTGATGCTCCGACCTTTGACAGCACCAGCATGACCAGTCAATACGGTCATGCTCACGCGGAAATTCATCGAGGTGAAATCGAACTGGAAGAAGTTTATGCTGGCGGATCGCCGGAGGTTCAGTCGCCTGGCTATTCGACTGTGGTCAACGATCCTTTGGGAAATTTACCCCATACCCTTTTGCAACCGCTGGACGGCGAAAGCAAACCGAACCACGATGCAGCGAACAAGCGTTTCGAACCGATTGGAAACCGTCTGCGAAATTCACAGTCATTGGTCATGCAGGAGCGTCGTTCCCGAAAATTTTCAATTCATTTTCGAGATAGCACCGTATTGCGAATTTTGTCCGGTGAGAAATCATGGGTGGATGTCCGAAAAGAACTGAACTTGAATGACACCGATTTAGTG
>JBGTHU010000300.1:0-6063 GCA_041745975.1 Mariniblastus sp. | reverse complement strand
AATCGCAATCAAGCAACTGGCCATATCCGGATAAAGGCAACCGTTGTTATACCAGTACCCATAATCTTGGTGCCATTCCCAAGCACCTCCGACCAACGGCTCTTTCAGCATCATTTTATGGTGATAGTGATATACTTCATCCCCCAGCAACCCTTGCATGGTATCGACAATACGGCGGCTTTTGACGATCGCCGCATAGGGGGATGCGCCCAGTTGATTTCGCACCGCCAAACGGCTTTCCGAACCACTCGCATCCCGTTTGGAATACGCTTGCTTAAGTAATACGCGGTCGGATTTGGCCAATTTCATCAACAAGCCTGCTTCTTCAATATCCAGTAGACCCTGGACAATCAAAAATCCATCTGTGTGAAATCGATCCGCCGATTCTGGATTTAGTTTAAAGAACATTTACGGGACCCTGCGATTGTCAGAAATTAAAATCTCAATATATCCCTTTTCAACTATGGAGTGAAGGATCGCAGCTATAATTGTTCGACGGGTAGTCGAACTTTGTTGTGTTTGAAAAGAGGGCAGACTGGGTATAATACGAAGACCACCAAAGAACAAACGATAATCCTTTAAATGAGCCCGATCTTTACTGCTGCCGGTCGGCTTGACGATTCATAGCGAATTGATTTCTACGATTCAACGGTTATCTGGACAACTTTTGAGCAATTTAATTCAATTTTCAATTTCAAAAGACTTTTTTTCTACGAATTCCCGATGAACCAACAGGCATATTTTGTTTCCGGTTTGAGAACACCGTTTGGACGAAGTTTCAAAGGCGTTTATGCAGACTTTCGACCCGATGAGATGATTGTCGATTTAATCGGCGGGCATCACCAGCGATTTCCCGAATTTTGGGAGTGTCCGCCCGATGAATTTATCCTAGGGTGTGCTTATCCCGAAGGGGAACAGGGCTACAATTTGGCTCGCCCGGTGGCCCTGGGAAGCGGATTGTCGATTCCGGCTCAAACCGTCAATCGGCTGTGTGCGAGTTCACTGGACGCGGTTGGTTTGGCTGCGGCTAAGATTTGCAGTGGTTTTGCCGATCGGATATTGGTAGGTGGAGTCGAATCGATGAGCCGCATTCCGCGGCGCGGTTCCAACTTCTCTCCTTCACCACGAATTGAACGGGTTTGCGTATCGGCCTACATCCCCAATGGCGATACTGCCGAAAAAGTTGCGGCGATGTATCCCCACATTTCCCGTATTCACCAAGAAGACTTTGCCGCTGGCAGCCATGAATCGGCCGCTGCAGCGTTTGCAGCAGGAAAATACGCGTCGTCGATTTTTCCTTTACGAATGGAGCAGGACGAGTTGATCCGAGTTCCGGTGGATCGAGCAAAGATGGCGGCGCTACCGCCGGCTTTTTCCGCCACGGGTCAAGTGACTGCGGCCACCAGCTCTCCACTTACCGACGGAGCAACGTTGGGGTGGGTCATCGATCAATCCAGCTGGAATAATTGTTGCTGCGAATATGGATTGGAAATCGTAGACTATGTTTTGGGAGAGATTGCGCCCGAAGTGATGGGGTTGGGCCCAATACCGGCCACAACCCATTTGTTGAAGCGGAATGATTTGACCGTCAATTCGATTGCGGCTTGGGAGATAAACGAAGCTTTCGCTATCCAAGTGCTGGCTTGTCTTGAGTCATTGCAGATTCCGCTCTCTCGAACGAATCTTTGGGGAGGGGCGATCGCTTTGGGCCATCCGCTGGGTGCCAGTGGATTGCGGCTGATGATCACGTTGCTGGAAAGATTGGCCGACCAGGAGGAAGCGGGGGCATTGGGCGTCGCCACTTTGTGCGTCGGCGGCGGGCAGGGAGTCGCAGTCCTAGCGAAACTGGTGCGAAAACGCTAGTGGTTTGTCAAAGCTAAAAATAGGGGTTTGCATGCAGCGGAAGCAGTCAACGGTAAAATCAACAATCCCTTAACAAGTTCTTATGCCACTATCGTGTTAAGATACCTCCTGGATAGGACACCAGAATCCCAACCCGATTCCATGGCAGAGGGCTTGTTCCATCCTCGGGCGATTGACTGGTGCAGCCAATGCAGTGTCGCCATCACGGAACTTGACAACGGTGGCAAAAGGTAAATGTGGGGAGAAACTGACAGTGATGAATACATGCCGGTTATTGCTGATCTCGCTAAAATGTCGTTACGCAGCCGATCTCCCTCAATTAAGTCGATAAAAAAGGGATGGGTTCCGGTCATTGCCAGCAACCGTTTTCGATCGGTAATACCGCCGCTCATCAAATCATCTGCAGGATAAAAGGGGAGAGAAAACGTCGTTGACTGGATACCCATTCGAGGATTCGACCCGCTGTGGCTATAGTTATAATCATGGTAAATGGCTTCCGAATCTGCCAGTTGACAACCTGTAGTCTCCCTACCGGATTCAGCGAACCGGGAAGGCAGGCCAAACGGATCGAGATTGGCCAGTGGGCCAATTCCCGACTGGGCATGACCTCTGTGAATTGCCAATGGGTGTAAAGTGGACCCTTCGGCTGCCACTAAGTTATTGGAATAATCGCCAACCGCAGGTTTAGCAGCCAAAATCGTATCTTCAAACTGACCGCTGCTCAATGGCGAACTGGTAGACATTCCAATCAAAATTAGCATCATAGCGGCGATCGACGGCCCCACCGACCAAATTAGTTTCCGCTTTGAATGGATGGCTGCGGGCGAGGGATCGACAAAATCTTTGCTGGAAAAAACGGCCCCTTGAAACAGCCGCTGATAATCGATCATTAATTCATAGCAAACGCCGCAGGTCATGGCATGTGCCGATTGCTCCCAAATCCCACTTAGACTCTTTTCGTCGTCCAGGAATTGGTCAAGCAGCAATTCGAACTCCTCGCAATCATGACGCTTTTGCATGTTCGTTCAATACTCCTCTGGCTCGCAATCGAGAAACAAGTTCCCGACGAGCACGATGGACCCAGGTTTTAACGGTGCCCAAAGGCACCTGTAAATGCTCCGAAATTTGGTTGTACTCCATTCCGCAATCATGAAACAAATGGAACGCCGTTTGATAGTCAGATCGCAATTCATTGAGCACCAAATCCATTTCTTCACGAAGCTGTTGTGCTTCGAAGTCTAATTGCGACGCGTTTGTTTCATAAACCGGAAATTCGAGTGAAATTTCAATCGCTCGCTTCCGACGTTTTGCCAGTTGAGTTCGGCAGCGATTCCCGGCGATTGTCAACAACCACGGTTCGAATGCGCGTGACGAATCCCATTGGTGAAGCTTCCGAGCCACTCGCACAAAGGTTTCCTGCATCGCATCTTCGGCGTCTTCACGCTGGCCTAACATACGATAGCAGAGATGAAATACTCTGCCTCGAAACCGCTCGATCAATTCACCAAACGAAGCTTGGTTTCCAGCCAAGCATCGATCAACAATTAAAGTGACTTCCTCACTCACGTGAATTCTGCTCCCAGGTTTATTTGCAGGATGCGGAGAAAGGTTTCATTTTAGTCAAAGAGGACTTTTCAGATAATCCCAACATTTGGGATTATCTCATTTTGCTCCTCAACGTTTACTAGGTTCTGTTATTTTTGTTATTAAAGGCGGGCAAGGCCCACTCCGCGTATCGTCAGCAACCAATCGCCTAAATTTGGCCCTCAAACGGTACGCCTTTAGCAACGAAGCTTAAAACCATTGTCAAAACTACTTACTCCGCCTCTGACGACTTTGTTTTGAAAACGAGCTGAAATGTGCGAAAAAACACAGTTACAAGCGTCGACTATAGTAGAGTTTCGCTTAGTCTCCAGAAAAATTGGTAAATTTCTAAATTTTAGAAGCAAATGGTGGGTTCCGTCGGCAAGGTCGCCTGATTGCTGAGGGCTTTTTGAATTGACACTGGTTCGAGGTGAAAAACACGATCCACTGGCCGACTTCACACACCCTCATTCTGCTTTATACTGTGGAATCATTATATTTTCAGTTTTTACACTCTCAAGACAAAAGTGATCATGAAAAAAAACAGTTACTCCGTTAATTTGCCAAAACAACTCATTTTACCGGCATTCGTTTTAGCCTTTTGCCCTTGCATGAGCTGCGATCAGCTGCGTGCCCTGGTTGTACTGCCTCAAGACTCGAAACTTGCTGAAGCAGTGCAGGAAACGGATCAAAATGAATCGGTTGACGGCTGGCGGTCGCTGTTCAATGAAACCGATTTATCAGGTTGGTATGCAATTGAGACTTACGATCCGAGGAAATTGGGGGACATGACAGCGCAAGCCAAACAACAACGGATCGACAAAGCTGCCGAAGCGACTCACCAGCATTGGTCGGTGAAAGAGGGAGTAATATACAATGATGGAACAGGCCCTTTTTTGACAACGGTTGACGAGTTCGAGGATTTTGAAGTCGAGTTGGAATACAAAACGGTTGCTCGTGCTGATAGCGGTGTTTACTTAAAGGCAACCCCGCAAGTTCAAATCTGGGATTCAACTGAAGAAGCAAAATTTTCATTGGGAGCCGACAAAGGCTCCGGAGGCCTATGGAACAACAGTCCCGGTACTGATGGAAAAGACCCTCTGGTCTTGGCCGACAAGCCTTTCGGCGAGTGGAACCACATGAGAATTCGTCAAATCGGCGCTCGCACCGATGTCTGGTTGAATGATCAGCACGTGGTGCAACATGCGACAATGGAAAATTATTGGAATCGGAGTTTGCCGCTGATCCGACGCGGACCGATCCAATTGCAAACCCATGGAGGTGAAATTAGTTGGCGAAATATCCGAGCGAGAGAGATACCGGCCGCCGAGGCCAATCAAATTTTAGCCGAGGCCAGCAATCGCACCCATGGTTTAACCTTTCGATCTTTGTTTAACGGAGATGATTTCAACGGATGGGCTGGGCCGTTGGATAATTATGAAGTGGTTGACGGTGCGATTCGTTGCCGGTCGGGGAAAGGGGGCACGATTTATACTCAAGAAGAGTTTGACGACTTCGTCGTTCGATTCGAATTCAAACTGCCACCAGGTGGAAATAATGGGTTAGCTATCCGCTATCCAGGTACCGGTGATACCGCTTACGTTGGCATGTGCGAACTGCAGGTGTTGGATGACGACGCTCCGCAATACGCCAAACTCGATGCGCGACAATATCATGGTTCTGCCTACGGCATGGCAGCGGCTCACCGAGGCTATTTACGCCCCACGGGCCAGTGGAATTTTCAAGAGGTGACCGTAGTTGGTTCCAAGATCAAAGTAGAATTAAACGGTACGATCGTGCTGGATACCGACTTGGCAGAAGTGACCGAGTTTATGGCGGACCGCCCACATTCCGGTAAAGATCGTAGACGGGGACATTTTGGATTCGCCGGCCATAGCGATCCAGTTGAGTTTCGTAATATTGAAATCGCTCCTCTGGTCATGCCGGAAGCCAAAACGCAAGGGAATTAGGGCCTGCCCTCTTTGGGACAAGAGTTTGTTTGAAATCAGTCAGACGGCGATGGCTGCTGTCATCTTCGTTGCCGCTGGTATAGTTCCAGACTTCCCGCGGCCAACGAGCGATGTGTTCTGGAATGTCTATAAGGAAGGATGATGTTCATCTAAACGCTTTTTCAACGTGGTGCGATGAATCCCTAACAGACGATCTGCATTCGACAAGTGTCCATTGCTGAACTCAAGCGTGGTTCGAAAAAGATGGGGCTCGACTATGCCCATCAACTGCTCGTGAATTCGCTCATGATTCTTCGATTCTTGGAGTTGCCGATGGGACCATTTGACCAACTCTCGGGCCAGTGACGATTCGCCGTTTGCATGTCCCATCAACCAGTTCCTTGCCCGTTCCACTTTCTCCCTCGAGCAAAATAGGGGACGAAGAAGCAGCAGCTAAAGCAATCTCATTGAACAGCGTCCGACAGGGGTTGCGAAAATTAATAGAAGCAGTGGCCACAAGATCTGATGCATTATCGGCCACCGAAGGTGGTTGACAGAAATGCGTTTGACAGAAATGAGCTTGGCAAGAATGCGTTTGGCAAAAATGGAAAAAAGTGACATCATCAAGGTTCCATTGCGGTCAAAATTGTGTCAGCATTGCGGCGGT
>JBGTHU010000299.1:0-4795 GCA_041745975.1 Mariniblastus sp. | reverse complement strand
GGATCGCGACGTTTATTGAGGCGCTCAATGGTTACTTTGAAATTGATTATGCCTTCCTGGAAGATCGAACGTTTCTCAACCGCAGCTATCACAATTTGGGAATGGGCTATACCCGCCGTTACGGTCGGTTTATTTCTAATTCGAGTCGCATGATTCTGAATATTGGACAGACTCCCAATGGGATCGCTCAAACCGCCGACGGGGTATTGCTGTTATCGGAAAACAGCCTGATCACCAGTGCACCTTCCACTGTTGTGCCGTACCTGAATTTCTTTGCTGGCTTTGACCGCCCCCAATCATCCGCCCGCAATGCGTTGGCTGGGGGCGTGTTGAGAAACACGGGAATTTTGTTTGAATCGGATAATCTTACCGGGTATCCGACCCTCGATCCGACCGCCAATGACGCTGTCGGTGGTTCTTTAGGTTTAAACCTGTTAGCAAATGACTTTAGTCAGCAGTTGGTGCTGGAGGCTTCTTGGTTAAACGTGATTGGAGACGATCCGAACCGAAATGCCCCAGGAAACCAGTACGGGTTGGGGCTGAGATACCAGTTGCCTCTCTCTAACTCCGTGATTTTACGAGCCGATGCGATGTACGGCTTTTTGACCGGAACTGACGACATCCATGGGGCGAGAATGGAACTGAGAAAGAAATTTTAGCTATTGTCAAAAAAGGGGCCAGCCTTTCTTCGGCGACGGTAAATGCATGGAAAATCAACCCGTATCCAAAGAGGTTAACCTTTTTATTCAGCGCCTAATTTGTTGTGCAACCAGGCGAAAGCAATTTAATTTGGCAAGGGGCGTAAAAAACGCCGATGGAATAAAAAAAGGGGTAAAGCGAGTAAAATCGTCGCTTCTTACCTCTGGAGCCGCATTCATGTTGGTAGGACTAATTTCGATTTAATTGGATCGCGACTGAAAAAAGGCTAATTTTTTCCGACAAATCCCAATCGTGGGACGACGTGGGACGACGCTGGGTGATTTACGCCGACTTCCACATGCATATGCAGCAAAAGTTTTGGCTTCGCCAACGCTGATTACTTTTTCGGCCGATTTTTTTTGAAGAGAACGCTGCATACGATAGTAAACAAAAAAAAATTGTCATAGAATCATGTCAGACAGAACGTGCCAACGTGATTGCCACTCAATAATCAGAATCGTATTGCTGTGACAATTGGCTAACGTGTTACAAGAATTGTACTTCAGTAAAATCGAATGAGTGAAAATCTATTAAATTGGAACGAATACTTGCAAGTCGCCTCGAAAAGTGACACGGGGATGCGACGTTCTAACAACCAAGATAATCTCTCGATTTCGCTGGCCAGTAGTTTTGAACAATATCATTGCAAGGGTCATCTGTTTATCGTCGCCGATGGTATGGGAGCACACGCGGCGGGTGAGTTGGCCAGCAAATTGGCAATTGATCACATTCCTCACCTTTATCGAAAGTATGACAGCAGCACGGCCGCGGAAGAACTTCAACGCGCGGTGGTTGATGCGAATTCAGAAATTTTTCGCAAGGGCCAGGCCAACGAGGAGTTCTTCAATATGGGAACGACTTGCAGTGCGATGGTAATTATACCTCAAGGGGTCATGATTGCTCACGTGGGAGACAGCCGTGTTTACCGTTTGTCTAAACATCGATTGGAGCAGTTGACCTTCGATCACAGTTTAGTGTGGGAATTGCGTGGAGGGGGGCAAGTTGACGAGTCAGACGAATTTGCTGGAAAAATTCCCCGCAACGTGATCACTCGTTCGCTCGGCCCCTATCCAGACGTCAAAGTCGACATGGAGGGGCCATTTCCAATTCAAGCCGGTGATCTTTTTATGTTGTGCAGTGATGGACTGACAGCCGTCGTCAACGACGCCGAAATTGCTGCGATTTTGGATAACTGTGACCCCAATGAAGCGGTTCAAATTTTGGTTGACTTGGCCAATTTGCGAGGTGGGCCCGACAATACAACGATCATTGTAGCCAAGATTTTGCATCCTCAACTTGCGGCTCATCCGAATGCCTCGTCGCAACGCCCGTCTCAAGCAAAATCAAAAATGCCGGTTCCACCCTACCTGTGGGCGATATTGGCCGTGGCGGTCTTGTTCGCCGCGCTGTTCGGTTTTTTCGCCAATTGGTTGACTGCGGTGCTGCCGGCTTCCGTCGCTGGCCTGACAGCAATTTACATTGTCTACCGCTACCTGCAGGGTGCCAGTTCCGAGTCAAATATCGTATCACAGCAACGATTGGGCAAAGGGCCTTACACGGCAACCGCCTGTCCGACCGGTCCCCAGTTCGCCAATCAACTTGCAGAAATACTCAACCAGCTAAAACAAGCCGCGAAAGACAAAGACTGGGTTTTGGATCGTGCGCAACTTGACACGATCATTGAATCGGCTCAAGCTTCGATGAAGAACAAGCAATATAACGATTCAATTCGCGGCTACAGTCAAGCCATCCGATTCCTAATGGGGCAGTTGCGGAATCAACAGGATGGCGATCCCGATGCTTAGGAACTGTCCGGAACCTCGTTCCAATTTCGCCATGACCGAAGGGCGCGAGTCCTTCCGCTAATAATTCGGATCGCCTCTATTGCTTGACATGGCGAGCAATCAGATGGTTGGTGAATGTCGGCAACAGACGATCCAACCAAACAAGTGATTTGCCTCCAGCGGAGAGGATGATTTCATGTTTTCCTTTTTCAATGGCGCTGACAGCCAAACGGGCGACTTTTTCTGAGGACATGGCTCCGGCCCGCTTCCAGTCTTGCCCAGTAGAATCTTCGATAGCCGCTTCAAAAAATTCGCTGTCAGTGGTACTGGGGCTGACCAACAACACATCGATCCCCAAGGGTTTCAGTTCGCTGCGGATGGCATCGCTGAAACCATGCATGGCAAATTTGCTGGCGCAGTATTCGGACTTGAGCGGTACCGCTCGATGTCCGAGAACACTTCCCATGTTCACGATCATTGGTTGATTACCGACTATCAAATGAGGAATGGCTAGTCGCGTCAATTCCGCCGCCGCAAAAAAATTGACTTCAAAGACTTGTCGCAGCCTGTAAGAATTCGCTTGATCGAACCGCCCCATTGCTACGACCCCTGCGTTGTTTATCAGCAAATCGAGCCCACCGAAACATTGAGTGACTCTTTCAATGAGAGCTTGCTGGATTTGCAAATCCGTGATATCCCCGGCGACCCATTCGCAGACTCCACCTTCCCCGACGATTTCTTGTTGAAGCCCAACCAGTCGCTCTTTTCGTCTGGCCGAGATATAGAGCTTGACGCCGCGCTTTGCCAGTTGGATGGCAAGCTGTCGACCAATGCCACTGGAAGCACCCGTTATGATCGCTCGTTTGTGTTTGAGTGTTCGTCGAGGCATTGCCAGAAATACGATCCATGGGAAAGTGGGAAGTCAAAAAGTCAAAATCTATTCGTCATTGCCCACTTGTTGGACGTTTGGATCGACCACAGGCGGTTTGCTGTCGGGCTTAAGTGGGGCTGGAATGGCAGGGAAATACAGATTCGATTCGTCAGAGGCAAACACCACGGGTTCCTCTTCCTGCTGATTTAAATCTTTGAAAGTCAATGAAGTCAAGAACGGCACAGCTGGTTTTTCGATGTTTCTCCCTGCGAACCGCACCCCATCATAAATCGTACCACTTTGGAATGGCCCAGCCCCCAGCACCCACACATCGCGACTGGAACTTTCTGCTTGGGCGATGCCAGATTGCCAGACGGCTTCCGCCGTTTCTCTTTCGTAAGCGTATACCACCAATTTAGCTACGGCGGATTGGGCATTGTTTTTACCTAATGAGATTTCAGGAAGGAGTGAAAATGCTGCTCCCGATCCCGTAATCGCCGCACCCAAAGTACGACTGACATCCGCCGGGGGAATCCCGTAGACGACCTCATGACCGTCGGTACCGAGTGCTCCAATTCGCGGTTCAACTATCACTCGGGCCTCACCCCGCGACTCTTTCAGATAACAACCGGCTTTGGTCAGCTGATGCCGCAGCGAACTGATCACATATTCCGAATTAACTAAATTTGAACTGCGGGCCATTTGCAGATAAACCGTATCCAAAAAAACTTCTTGGCCAGCCAATGGCCGAAAATCGACTTGCGATACCGCTCGATCCACCGCATCGGAAAGCAACATCTGCTCGGTCGCCGCTCGATTCGTTTTGGTACCACAGCCACTAAATAGAATCAGAAGGGAAACGACCATCAAAGCCAACACAACCGAGTTGAATCCCTCGATCCACTGGCGGCGCAAACGCCGATCCGTTGCAACCACCGATTGATAGCTGCGAGATTTTTGTGAAAACTCTGCGTTAAATTGAGACTCGGCTGATTTCATTTTAGAATCGGTGTTGATCAATGGAAACAATCGATCGCTTCATCATCGCATGATAACAAAGGCACGACCTCTTTCAGATTGATACGGTTGAACAATTAATGTAAAAAAATGATTTTAAGTGATAGCAATAGACCGTCCAATTTTCCGATCCCTTGCTCATGGGAATCTCACTCAGGATTTGCTGTCGGGAGAGTATAGGGTAACCGGGCCAGCAAGAAAACGTTGATTTTTCATTCAAATCCAGCGGCGCGCTATTGGGGGCCAGCTGTTATTTGCCACGGGCTTCCCTGAACTGTGTGGTTTACGCAACTTAAATCAATCTTGACCAGCTTCCCAAGCCCGATATAATCGCCGACACAATCCAGGAGCTTTGGATAAAAGAGACGGGATAGTCAAACATTGCTGTTTACGTAGAACAGTGAAGTTGGTAGTTAAGGAGTTT
>JBGTHU010000298.1:0-9243 GCA_041745975.1 Mariniblastus sp. | reverse complement strand
ATTTAAATGGCAACGATTTGGTAAGAGCTTTTGGACAAGTCGGCATACGGGGCAGTCTGCCGGTTTGGAAGGTCAACCCAGCAATTCAAAGTTTGTTGTTTAACGTCAATGGACTGGCCCACAAAGTCAATTTTGATTTCGAAGCGTTCTATGCCGATGCCTCGCAAAATTTGGATCGTTTGCCTTTACTCGATCCGTTAGATGACGATGCCCAAGAACATTTTCGTCGCCGATTCGCTTTCAATACCTTTGGAATCTTACCCGGAGAGGATGTGCCGTTACGATATGACGAACGTTTTTTCGCACTGCGTTCCGGGATGCAGCGTTATGTAACCGCCGGCTCGATGGAAATCGCCGATGATTTGGCGTTGGTGCGCACCGGAGTCCGACAACGTTGGCAGACCAAACGAGGCTTGCCAGGCCAGGAACGTATCATCGATTGGATTACGTTAGATGCCTATACGACGTTTTTCCCTAAATCGAATCGAGATAACTTTGGCTCCAGTTTCGGCATGTTCGACTACGATTTTGCTTGGCAGATTGGAGATCGATTTGCGTTGCTATCAGATGGCTTCCTGGAGTTCTTTTCACAAGGATTGAGGACGACCAGTGTGGGAATTCGCTATGGGCGACCAGAGATTGGCACCTTGAACTTGAAGTATCGGATGATCGAAGGACCGATCAGCGCCAACGTAGTATCGGCCTTTGCCAATTACCGGCTCAGTGAAAAGTGGGGTGCCAATGTAGGTGGTCAGCTCGACTTTGGTGAGGCGGGAAGCATCGGTCAGTTTCTGGATTTGGTCTACATCGGAGAATCATTCCTGTGGCAGATCGGAACCAATTATGATTTTGCTCGAGAGAACGTCAGTTTCCGCTTTGCGTTGGAACCCCGATTTTTACCGGGGGCTCGAATTTATCGCCCCGGTGGCACTACGCTACCGCCGGCCAGTTCCCGTTTCTTGGAATAGGCTTTTGTTTCGGCGGGAGCCTCAACCTCCCCTCCTCCCCGTGAATGTCACGTCGATTCGTCATTCTGATTCCGATCTAGCAAAAAGCTATCAAGAGGAGGATTGGGTAACGGTTCCGGTCGGCGGCTTTCGATCGCTTTGGCAAATGCTAAAACGGTTGCTTCATCATAGAGATGCCCGGTGATGGTGACCATTTGAGGTGTCAACCGGTTGCGTTGTTCGACAAATCGAAATGGCATAATCACTGAGGGGTGCCCTGTCAGATTGGTGTGCAGCAAATCTCGGGCGTTCCAGAGGATGTCGATATCAGCAATCGCCAACTCAAAGGCCTGCATCAACTTTTGACGGACTCGTTGCATTTTTAAGTAGTCGATCGCAGTGATGAACTGAGCCGCTTGGAAGGTTTGAGTCCAGCTATTCCAGCCATCGGTCTCTCCCGCTTTCAACAAATCATCAAAGATCGCGGCGCCTTCGATATCGATGATGCGAGTTAACGACCGCAGTGGAAACTGTTGAGGCAGGGTGACCTGCTTTATCTCGCATCCCAAATCGCGAATGATTTGCAAGCCTTCATCATTCTGATCAGGATCCAACACGCCAATTCGCATTTTAGAAAAATCGAGCGGTCGTTGCAGGGGCCAATCGAACTCGCGCTGCTGCACCGTCGGATCACGACGATCGGGGCCGTAGATCGCAGCAAAAACAGTGGCCAGATCATCGACGTTGCGCCCCATCGGGCCCAGTTTATCCATTGACCAGGAGAGTGGCATCGCCCCAAAACGGCTGATCCGACCAAAGGTCGGTCGTAGGCCGTGGCAACCACAGCGGGTCGATGGGGATAGAATGCTTCCTAAGGTCTCGCTGCCAATCGCGAACCCGACCAATCCAGCTGCCGTCGCGGAGGCTGAACCGGCACTCGAACCGCTCGATCCGACTCGCGGATTCCAAGGATTGCGAGTCATCCCACGGTACCAGCGATCCCCCATGGCGATGGCTCCCAAGCTCAGTTTGCCAACCAATACCGCACCCGCTTGATCTAAGCGATCGACCACGGTGGCCGTTTGATTGATCACGCGATTTTGGAACACCGGTATGCCCCAAGTGGTCGGGTAGTCGGGTACGCACAACAAATCCTTGGCTCCCCAGGGAATCCCGTGCAACGGCCCTCGATATCGGCCTTGAGCAATTTCTCGATCGAGTCGATCCGCCTGCCGCAAGGCACGTTCTTCTGTCAAGTTTACCACGCACATCAGTAATGGGTCGTACTTTTTCAATCGCTCCAAATAAAATTCGGTTAGCTGGCGACTGGAAATCTGTCGAGTGCGAATCAGATTGGAAAGCTTGGAAACGGGCAGAAAAGCCAATTCGTCGTCGGAAGGACGCACGGTCGTTTCGTTGCTGACCGGCCAATAACCACGGCGAATCGAACCGTCGCCAACGGCAACCCGTTCACCCGGTAAGGTTGAGAATTGCATGGCAGGCAGATCGTCTTGAGGGTCCAGTGGATAAGATCGCAACGATTTCAGTTGGGCCTGCAAACCATTGACCTGCCGCACCAGAGCAGCTTCCTGTTGTTCATTCAATTCGATCCCGCTGATCCATTTGGCGGAGGCAATCATCTCCGCCGTCAATTCGTCTTGGCCGACCGCTTCTTGAGCCAACGAGCGAGCGAAAACGGTAGAACTAATTCCAAGTGCGGGGACAAGTTGCAGGATGCTTCGTCGAGTAATCATTGAGTTGAAATTGGGGTGATGGGAAAGGAATCATTGCTCGTGAACGGATACATACTCAGTCTAATCACTGCCGATCCGGTTTACTAGTTTACTCATCGTGATCATCCTCACCGATGACCACAATCTGCCAACGGGAGAAAGGACACAATTTTTCCGCCATCGTGTGATCGGGCACGAACAGAGCCACTTGGTGTAAGGGAATCCGACTCAAATCCAAATCTCCCGGCAATCGCCATTCTTGTTCCAACGTCCAATCGATGCTTCCACCGGATGACTTCGCCTGTTGGAAGAAAACCTGATCCTCGGGCGGTAGCGAATGCCAAGTCGCATCGTTTCCGTAGATCACCGGCCGGCATCCTCGGGCTGCCAGCCACGCCCGTTGCACCGCGACGCCATACGGTAAAAAATCCCAGCGGTTGAGGTGTGAGCGAAAAATTTTCAAAGACCGTAACTCCGAAATTCGTCGGTTGGAAAAACAGACGACCGGACGTTGATCACGAGTCAACCGGCAACTCCCTAGAATCCGACCGCAGGCAGTAATCCGTATCAGCGATTCCAGTTCGCCATGTCGTCGCCGCTGGCTGCGAAAAATCAAGTCGTCCAAAAATTCCGCTTCCGATTGGTCGGGCCAAGGTCCGGTACGGCGGCGAGTCCAATGCAGCAGGAATTCGGATTCAGGGAATTCGTCCAATCGGATCGGAGCCGGCGGCCAGTTGGGCGGGAAAGCCAGCGGAAGGGCGTTGTCCGGTTGGCCCCAATGGTCGTTCTTGGTCTCTCGTTGGTCGATTGACACTCGGGAACGGCTTTCGCCACTTTCGCCACTTCCGTGAACATCGTCCATCCGGGGATTGTCGGTGTTGTCGTACAGATACCAACCAATCGCTCCGGCGTGCAATAATTGCTGTTGCACTTTCTTTGCTGTCAATTCAGCATTGATCAATAACCATGTTGAAGGAAGTGCCTCCTCATCGGATGCGTTGCTGGATTGAGCTTCAGGTTGTGAATGATCCGGCATCAATCGCTGCAGTGCACCCCGTTCAACCGCGCCTGCGGGTCGTACCGCCAACAAGTAGGCTTCCGTCGAGAGCCTCATCAGCAATGAATCAAGTTGCTGGCGTTCGGATTTCGCGTCTTCCTTCGCCTTTTGTGAGACTTGATCATTCGATCGATTTGCATCCGAGGCAGCGGACAATATCAGTGACATATCCCCATAGTAAGCAGGATGAACCAGAGATGTGTCCCAAGATGATTCCAAGGACCATCCGTCCGCTCCATCGAATAGTTGACTCCACTTTAATATCGGCATCAACGGGATGCCAAAAAGCTGGCTAATCCGCCGCAAAAAACGATCGGTGGTGGTACCGTGTGCGCTGACCCAAAACCGTTGTTGCTGGTTGGTATCACCTTTTAAGTCAACTTGATTGGCAGTCCGGATGGCCAGCGTACGAAGACCGTCAAACCAAGGGTCTTGATGATCAAGCTTGGTGCTTAAGCGGGAACTATGTATTGAAACCGAATGCCCCGGCGGTAATCCACGTGGAAACCAAACCAACGGCAGCGAATGGAATGCTGCAAAATCGAGTGGTGTTGTCAGCGACAAGGGAATCGCCGTCGGGCGAAACACCGAGCGGAAGGCTGGAACTGGGAATCCCCATGTCAATGCCGCCGCCGAGGCAGCCGTTTCTCCGGATTCCACCTCAGTTTTAGGTTCCTGGCCAACAAAACGTTGCTGCAACCATTGCCGCAACTGCCCCAAGGCCCCACCTACCGTTTGATCGGTAGGATTGTCGGCTGCGATTAATCTCCAACGCTCTAGCTGCGGCAACAGATTCACTCCAGGAATTAACAATTCGTTATCTGATTCCCGGGAGTTATCGGAGTTCATCGCTGCACTGCCTGTATCTGCGGAATACTGCCTAAAGAGTTAGATTTATCAGTTCAAAAAACCGTTAACGGTTACTCGATAGTTGCCGGTCATGTCCCGCGTCGATTGCCATACCATTCAATGTGGCGGCGAGGGCAATAGGTGAATCCCCACTGCCGACACAACGGTTTCAACCATTGGGACTTTTGTTGTAGCTGAGGTTGATCGATTCCCTGGGGCATCAACAGGACTCGATTCATCGCTGACGAGGGATATTTGGTCGCTTCCAAATAAGCGGTGACCTCCTCGATATCGGTGGGTGAATCGACCACGAACTTCAATTGGAAATCGTAATTGGCGATCAGCGAACGGACGGTTTCCGGTTGGTACCGAGTTCGCTCATGTCGTTCCCGCCAGCGTCCGGCACGTTCCTGGGAAGGTGTCGAATTGGAAAATTTGGGGCTGATCGACATCAGGTCGCAAGGAAGTTGTCGGAAAATCGTTCCGGCGGTTTCGATAGTGATGTGAAAATCGGCCATTTTCAGTGATTGACACAAGTCCTCCATTTCCCGCGGCAACATCGGTTCTCCACCTGTGATGACTACATGCCTGATCTTTCCGAGGTGAACATTCGTTGCCGTATCGGGTTCCGCATTAGACTCCAAGTTAGAACGTATTCCAGCAAGTTGCATTTCAGTTGGATTCGAATTGTCAACACTTGGGAAATTTTCACTTTCGGCAACGTTGTCAGCAAGCCGCTCGGTTTCTTGGCAGATCGAGGAGACGGACATCATCGTTCCGGTCGGATCCCAAGATGCGAAGGGGGTGTCGCAAAAGCTACATCTCAGATTGCAGCCGCTGGTCCGAATAAAAACACTCGGCGTGCCCGTTAACAACCCCTCTCCTTGACGGGACGAATAGATTTCAGAGATCAGTATACCCACGCGACGAAATTTTGTTAAATTACTTGAAATATCAATTGTTTTCCCTCAACTCGTTAACCCTTAGACCTTTACCCTCTACCTCCTTTTACCCATTGTATTCATGGCATCCAACGAATTCCCTTCCCGCGATTTATTAGAATCCTTCGAAAATCAGTTTCCTCAGCGAAACTACACCATAAAAATCATCTGCCCCGAATTCACTTCGGTTTGTCCAAAGACGGGCCAACCTGATTTTGGCACGTTGACATTCGAATACATCCCCGCAAAACTGTGCGTCGAGCTCAAGAGTCTCAAGCAGTACCTGCAATCTTTTCGCAATGTGGGAATCTTTTACGAAAACGTGACGAACCGTATTTTAGACGACTTTGTAGCTGTTGTTCAGCCCCAATCGGTGACTTTGACTGCAGAATTTACCCCTCGCGGCGGAATTTCTTCGGTGATCATCGTCCAACATCCCGATCCAATCGACTCGGCTCAAGCTCAATCAATTTAGTTGCCCGACTCGGATAGTCGCTCGCATCTCCGAGGCGAGGCTATAAAAATATAAACGCCAATAAGTGTGGTTATCGGTAAGGTGTGCCAACTCGGAGAGTCGGGCGACTACCACAACCTGGCCGACTCCCATTTTTTATTCCTTTACTTCAATTATTTTTTTGTTATGAACCACTCGCTGACTTCCAATTCATCTGAGTCTTCCAGCAATCCGCAACCCTCCCCGACCATTCCTCAATTGCTTTTAACTGGATTCTCCGATGAGGCTTCTTCGGAGAAAACGCTTGACCAGCAATTTTCGGTGATGTCGGCACTGGGGTACGAATATTTCTCGATTCGTTTTTTGAATTTGGGTCAAGGTGTTAAGAATATCATGGCGCTGGAGGATGCCGAGCTTGATTTGGTGACGCAAGCCATGTCAGCCTATGGAATGAAGGTCTCCTCGATTGGATCGCCAATCGGTAAAGTAAAATTATGTGATATCGATGACGGCAACCCATCACCATTTCGACCTTTTGCCGACTATTTAAATCATGAAGTCCCTCGAGTCTGTCAAATCGCCCAGCGATTGGATGCCAAATTGGTTCGTGGATTTTCTTTTTATCATCCACGTGGCAGTGACTTACATCAACATCTGGGGCAAGCGATCGATCAAGTGGGTGAAATTGCCCATATCTGTCAAGCTCACGGTTTAATTTTTGGTTTGGAAGTAGAAGCGAATTTGGTGGGGCAAAACGGGTTTCTGTTGGCAGAGATGCATCGGCAAATCAAGAACCCGAATTTAGTGTTGATTTTTGATGGAGGGAACTTGGTGATGCAAGGCTATTCCACGGAAGAGATCTTTCAACAATATTTGGCGATGAAGCCCGGTTTGGGTTGGATACATATCAAGGACTTTCGTCAACCCGCTGCTGCGTCGGATCAGGCCACGGCGGAACGTCATGTGGATGAAGACGCGGTCAGCGATTTCGTTCCGGCTGATCGAGGCGGTTCGGGGCACCTGCAGATTCTACAAGACTTGGCCGGTTGGTTGCCTGAGCTTGACCATCGCATGAAACAGTTGGGAGCCGACGGCGTGTTTGCCGATTTGGAACCGCATCTCAAAGGGGGCGGTCAATTTGGTGGCTTCAGTGGCGCGGACGGATTCGGAATCGCCACTCGCGCATTTTGCCGTGTCTGTGATGTCGCAGGAATTCCCTACCGGCTACGGGAATTTGAGTAATCCGATCAATCCAAAACAGCACTTATCCAAAAGTAACCGTTCACGGGTCGTCAGGGAGATTGAGGCTCCTGCCGAAACAACCACTACAAATATCCGTGAACGGTCACGATCAAATAGCGGTAGCTAAAAAGAACTGCTCCCAATGAAGCGGACGGCCTGGTTTTCATTGATCAGCACTTCCGTGATGGTGGCTAGTTTCGAATAATCTTGATAGCCGATGACCATGTAACGAACCGTACCAGAGCGGTCAATGAACAGCGTGGTGGGGAATTTAATCTCGCCCGGCAATCGATTTTTTAGTTCGTGGGTTCCCAACACACAAGGAAACTGGATTTGATTTTGGTGTAGGAAGTTTTTGATTTGGTCGAGTGCCCGATAGGGGTCTTCCAAGTCATCCATGGCCATCCCCAAGACGCGCACATCGTCATCCCAGTACTCGTCGGCCAATTGTTGAAAGTGAGGCATCTCCTCGCGACAGGGGGGGCACCAAGTTGCCCATAGGTCAACCACCAAGATATTACCTTCAAAATCATGCGATGCCAAACTGCCACCACGAATACTATCGGCGTGAAAATTAAATCGGAACGGCTTGAACTCGTTAACTGCCTTGACGCTCCATTCTCGCAATTTTTTTAGATAAACAGATTCCAATTCTTCCAGACGTTCACGCAGAGCTTTCTGATCGGCAAGTTGGTTCAATACGCTCGATTGATTCAGTTTTTCGAAATTGGAGTAACCGAGTTGACAGGCCCGATTAATCGCCGTTAACGTTGCCGCCAAGTCATTTTTAGCCGCATGGCCAAAAGCCATCTCGACTAATGGTTCGGCTAATGCTTCTTTACCGTCAGCAGGGAATTGGGGATTAGCGAGCAAGTTGTTTGCGATTTGGCCCTGTCGAAGTTTTAACGCAACAAAGGTCGATTCGCTAAGTGGGAAGCTAAAGTCAGCCAGTTGGTTGACCGACAACATAAAATAGTAAGCGGATTCGGGATTGCTTCGTCCATCAAACTCGCTGCGCCCCTTGAGTGAGTCGACGGTTGAAATCGCTTCATTGATCAAACTGCCTCGCTGCTCTTGATCCGTTAATTCCATGATCGATAAGAGCGTATTGAGGTATTCAATTTCCAACATAGCGTACTGGGCAATGCCACTGACTTGCCCAGCAGTTGCCATGCCGACACCTGGCTTTGCATCCTTTGCTCGCATCAAAGCTAAAGGGGAATCCCCTTGCTTGGCAATATCGATGGCGTTTTTGTAAACCTCCATTTGCTTTGAAAATTGCGGGTTGGTCGCTGGTTGAACTTGGCAGGTTGCCCGCGGGCTGGCAATTGCCAATGCTCCCAACGACATGATCAATACGATGACCACGATTAGTTTTCTGATGAGCAAAGTAACCGCGATTCCCATACGTGACAACTTAACGGGGTGATTCATTATTGTCTCCTTTACTTGATTCCTATAAAGGAAGCGAAAGTTAAAAATTAAAGCGCTTCCAACTTAGTCGCATAGTTCCATGCGGCGTCTATTTACGCTAAATTACTATCTATCGCTCGCCTGAAGTTCCAGGTGGTCGATACCTGAATGGCCTCAACGAATGATCTAAATAGGCTAACAATATCATTTGGATAAAATAGAGGGGGCAGCCCCAATTGACCGATCTTTTTTCAAAAATAAGGAATCAAGGCTCAGCCTAAATCCTTAATCGGCTTCAGGGGCGCTTTGTTTCCCCTTGGTGCTGGCATCTTGCCGGCGAAGTCGCCTGATTGAGGGGGCTGAATCAGCGGGAAACAGGGGCGAACTCGTTTACCCGTTCCGGTGATAGTTGTTGCTTGAGGATCCAAAATTGCGGTCACTTAAGAAACCAAAACATGTCGATAGTTGTTGCATGGCTCATCCAGAGCCGACAAAGATGGGCTCTGTCTGAAAAGGAAGGCAGCCTCTTGCCCCAAGAGGTCAAACCCCTTTTCAAAAGTAGTTCTGAGACTTAGGCCAGCAGCAGACAGTTGTTGGCCGCCCGTTC
>JBGTHU010000297.1:0-3722 GCA_041745975.1 Mariniblastus sp. | reverse complement strand
CCCCCACAGAAACGAGCGAACTCCTTTCTCCCAATAAAAACTACACCACAACGGTATCAAAAAAATTGGATAATAGGTTACGCCTGTCGCCAATCCTAAAAAGATCCCCGCCAATACTGGTGTACGAAAAAAGAGCAGTGCCATCAACAACAGAGCTGCTGGCAGTGCGTGCAAGGTATACCCTGTGAAAATTGAAGTGTAGGGCATCATCAAGTAGATTACTGCCACACCGACGCCCACGCTGAAGTTGTTGTAATTAAAATGGCAAAACAGAACCAAGCAGATGACAATGGTCACTTGACTGGCGATCGCCAACATTTTGGCGGCCAGCACATACCGAGACAACTGCGCCGATTCATCCGGGTCGGTCTGCAGAATCTCATTCCCACTATTGAAGGTTGAAATCACGGGGAACAAATTGAATAACCAATACCCCGGCCCCTCCCGTTTCAATGAGTCCACGTCATGCTGATCGGCAGCCTGCCGCTGCAACAGCTTCAACGCATTGCGTGCTCCATGTAAGTCTTGTGGTGTCGGTTCCGAAAATGCAATGTTAGCAAACAGAAAAATCATCAGGCTGCAACCCAAGAAAACCAGCCCACTGCTCGAAAGATTAGGATCCAAAAGTGGCTTGCGGGCCAAGTTCGGATCGAGCAATAAGCGAATCAACAGCAACAACTCAACAGCAAACAACGATAAAAAGCCCAATCGCTGAAGTCGCTGGCCAGCCGAAATCGTTGCTGCAGCCACTCGACCGGATGTCCCGTCAGCTGTCGCGACTCCAGCAATCGTATCAGCACCCGCACTTTCAGTCATTTCACTGCTTGCGAATTCACCTTCGAGAAAGCCGGAGGAATCTTGAATCGCAGGCTTGGTTTGTCTCTCTTGCTGCGTGCTGCTTGTCGTTTCTGTGGGGCTCAATTGATCCGTCGAAATTGAAAAGTCGGTCGTGTTTCCGGTGTCCATACCGACTTGCTGCCAACGCCGTCCTCCTTCGATCATCAACAGTCCGGGGGCCAACAAAACAAGCAACAATAAATCAAAATTTCTCACACTCCAAAAGCGATTGAACTTGAAGAATAACGCGATCATAAACAGCGAGGACATATAAGCCCAAGTGGTTGGCGGGATGGCTTCGTACGCAAACGGAAATGTGATCGGCATATAAATTCAAACGAAATAAATTTGGCTCAGCAAAAGATTGCTCAGCGGTCAAGCTGGATTATATCGTACATGGCGATTGACGACGACCCGAATTGTCAGCAAATAACACAATCCCTGGCTGGAAAAACCGCAAGCGCAACAACCCGTTTTCGCATTCCTTTAGTCGATACCTGAGCCAAATCCAATTCGGACTGATCGGTATAGCCGGAACGAGAAAGAGCAGATTGAACCAAACACTCGAAAACACCGATGTAGAAATTACAAAGTTGCCAGTGATCAGCCCAAGGGATTGCACTGCCTGGCGAACTGCCCCCCAGCGTTTCCTTCACCCCATCCTTTCTTCCCAGCAAATTCTATCCTATCAATATGCAATCCCTCACGATCAATTACGCCAACTCCGCACCCGAAAAAGTGATCTCTTATTGGCGATTGGGCGAACAATTGACAGCTGGTCGCTGGTACCAAATATTTCGGGCCGCACCACGGAATATTTCACACAATTACGGCTTCGGCTACGTAATCAAATTGGTCGATCCCCGTTGTAACGAGGTGGCTTTCGAGAAGGCGATCGATCGCTTGGGCCGAGAGGCGATTGCGACCGAACAAATAATACACCCCAATATCATTCGAACGTTGGATTCCGAGCTAGATGGCTCCCCTTTCTTTTTAGTGCAGCCTTGGATGGAAGGGCAAAGTCTCGATCGATATCTGGCGACTGCCTCTGAAATCGCGCTCTCCCGACTATTGTGGGCAGCCCGGCAAGTGATGGAGGGTTTACGAGCCAGCCATGAACACGAACGGGCTCATCTCGGCTTGGAACCGGCGCATATCCTGTTGGGAAAAACCGGTCGTGTGACTTTGTTGGGGTGGTCTAATTCCCATCGGCTCGGCCAACCCAGCTGGCTGCCCCTCGATCAGTTGCAGGTCGCTCGGCACATGGCTCCCGAGTGCTTTCAGCCTAACTACTTGGCTGACCCGGCCAGCGACGTCTACTCGTTGGGAACCATTATCTACCAGGCTATCAGTGGCAGAGCTCCGTTCTCGGCAACCACAGTAGAACAAATCAAGCAAATGCAGTGTCAGCACGTGCCAGCCGATTTGATGTTCGTGCAACCCCTCTGCCCGCCCCGTTTGAGCCAACTGGTGAAGGAAATGATGCTGAAGAACCCGTCTCAGCGTCCCTCTTTACCCGAAGTGCTCAACCGCATGATAGGACTGGAAATGGAGCACCTGACCGATACGATTTGCATTCCGCTATAAGCGACAGCGTTGCCCAAACGCCAACGCCGTCCTGGCCGAGTGATTTCGGTACTGATTAAAATATAGTTAGGCGCCTTCTCGAACACGAGCCTAAGGCAAACTCAAACGTTGGGGATGAGAATAAACATTAAACCGATCCTTTGCGGCGAATCCAATCAATGTAATCCGCAACTTGACCGCTAATTCAACCGCCAGACTCGACGGTGCCCCTACCGCAATGACGATGGAAATTTGAGCCATCGCCGCTTTTTGTATTAATTCAAAACTGGCGCGACCGCTGAGGACTAAAATCTGATCCGTCAGCGGGTATGAACCATTGAGCAACTGGTGGCCAATCAGTTTATCAACGGCATTATGGCGGCCGACATCCTCAAAGACAGAAATCCAACGACCGTCTCCCTCCACCAAACCAGCGCCATGCAACCCGCCCGTTTTATGAAAGATTGTTTGCCGGGCTTTCAATTGATTGGGCAATTCGCAAATCAAGCCGGGTAAAATTGGTTTGAACGGTGCCGTTGAATTTTGGGGAACCGCCGTTTGCACTGCCGCCAGGGACGATTTTCCGCAAACGCCGCAACTGGAAGTGATATAAAAATTCCGTTGCAAGCGGCTCAGATCGAATTGGGTGGTTGGAGATAATTCAATTTCGACAACATTGCTTGTTTGGTTTTCAAAAATAAAAGGAGGCAAGAAGCGGATATCGTGAATGTCGCCGCGCGCCGAAACGATCCCTTCCGAGACCAAAAAACCAGTTGCCAACGAAAAATCATCTCCCGGTGTTCGCATCGTCACCGACAAAGCCTTTGATTTCCGTTGCTTCGACACTCCATACTGCAGCCTCAGTTCCAGCGGTTCTTCCCCGCTGATGTCGTCGATCACAGTTTGAATATGCCCCGCTCGGAATTGCAAAATTTCAATCGAATGGGTTTTCATGTGCGATATGATAGCACGTTTGCTGGCTTTGATTGCATCAAACGCCAAATTTTCGTAACTTATAGGGACAAGTTGGATTAAACTTAGCCAATCGATTCAAGGACGAATCAAAATGCAACATCCCGCCCCGCCGCTAATCGGTCACGAATTGTTCGAAGAGATCGGACAGTTTTTTGTTGAGTTTACGGATCTCAACCATTGGTTTGCGGTAACCAATCAAGTTAGTCAACTATTTTGGGGCAACTTGTTTTTGACCGGAATTGGGATGATCATCGGTTTACTGGTTGTGGCGGGCTATCAACGATTGACTTGGTTCAGCGATCGCACAATCAAACGGGCCAAACGGGATCAATTTCTCTCCAGCC
>JBGTHU010000296.1:0-6612 GCA_041745975.1 Mariniblastus sp. | reverse complement strand
TGGCGGGAAATGTCTGGCAATGGACCGAGACACCGATCGACGGATTCGCAGGCTTCGAAGTTCATCCGGCCTACGATGATTTCGCCGCGCCTACCTTTGATGGCAAGCACAACTTGTTCAAAGGTGGCTGCTGGATTTCGACGGGAAACTACGCTATCAAAGATTCGCGGTATGCGTTTCGCCGACATTTTTTTCAGCATTCAGGCTTCCGATATATCGAAGCTGCACCGCTGTCGGAGACCGTTCCTGACATTTTTGAAGCCGACGCAGATTTGGCCAGAGAGATCGAATTTCATTTTGGCAAGGTAGATGCTGCGACCGGTAGTTTTCATGTTGCTTGCGTCAATGAAATTGCCAAACATTTGGCGGAATTGAAGACTGGGCGGGCGTTGGATCTGGGGTGTTCATCAGGTCGAGCCGCATTCGAGTTGGCGAAATATTTTGATCAAGTTGAAGCCGTCGATTTCTCAGTCCGCTCGATCGAAGCACCCGTGAAATTGCAAGCCACTGGCAAACAGCGGTATCTGTTTCCCGAAACGGGGGAGCTTTTCTCTTACCGAGAGGTGCGGCTGGCCGATTTCTCGGGCTATGCAGAAGTCAAAGATCGGGTTGCGTTCTTGCAGGGAGATGCCTGCAACCTCTCCGAAAAATATACCGGTTACGATCTAGTTTTCGCCGGCAATCTGCTGGATTCTCTCTATGATCCAGGTCGATTTCTGGAAACAATCAAGGATCGAATCGTGGCTGGCGGATTACTGGTGCTGGCTTCACCCTACCTGTGGTCGACCGACAAAACTCCGCGAGAAAAATGGCTGGGGGGTTATAAGGCAGCCGATACCGGTGAAAACGTTTCGACGCGAGATTCAATCGCTTGCATTTTGGCTCCCGAATTTTCGATGTTAAACCCACCCGTCGATATTCCCTACTTCATGCGTGAGAACAAACGGAGTGCCCGGAACGGAGTCTCTGAGTTAACGGTATGGAAAAAGAATTCATCCTCATGACGAGTGATCGGGCGAACTGATGACTCGAATCGAGATCCCCGAAACATTGCGGTTTCTCTCAGCGCTGTTTGCCAGCGACGCGGCTGATGCTTGGTTGTTGGCCGAGTACCCATCGTCCAACAGCGTGGAAACTCGGTTTGCCAATCCCGACCGGTACATCATTCACGATCCGTTTCCGCCACCTCGAAAGGAGTTGATGAAAGTCCTCGGTCCGCACCATTTAATGTGCTGCTGGGGGCGGGACATCGTCGTGACTTCTGAAATTCAACCGCCGGCGATTCTGATGGAGCACTGGCGGCGTTTGTGGGGTGATGATGCATGTCCCGATTGGCGGCCGTTTGAATCGAGTGATAGTTTGCCAGTGAAGTTCATTACGATGTTTCCCCACCAGTCGGTCAGTTCGGAACGTCAGTTGATCGATCCGGATATCAACTATGAGCTGCATTCCAAGGAAGTGATCGCAAAAATCGATTGTCCCCAAGCTGATGTGCTGCCGTCAGTTGAGTTTCCTTGCATCGTCAAACTGAGCCACGGGTACGCGGGGATGGGAAACTTTTTCCTTCGATCACGGCAAGATGAACAAGCGATGCGGCGGCAACTGGCAATACATTGGCCCCATGCCGTGTTGGTTGCCAACTCGATTATTGAAAACATCACAGGGGACTACGGCGTTCAGTTTTATTTGCGACGTGACGGATCGATCGTCTGGCTGGGCTTTACCGAGCAGATGTTTAACGAAAATCTGCGGTGGTGCGGGGGGAGATTTCAGGGGGAGTTGCAGGCAGAATTGTTTGAGGATTTTTGCCAGATCGTGGAACCAGTCGGGGCTTATTTACATCAGCGGGGATATTTTGGGTTGGTGGGAATCGATATCCTGCGGGATGCGCTTGGCCGATGCTTTCTGGTGGACGTGAATCCTCGCTTGACGGGGATCACGCCATTTCTGATTGCGTCGTTGTTGTTTTCGCGCGAGGGATTGGCAGAAGGGATTTATCAGGCCAGTCTGCGGTACGCTGGATCGCTGGCTCAATTGTTGGCGCAGGCAGAATCGTTTGCTGATGCACGAGTGGTCATTCTCAGTGGTATTGAAGAGCGTTCTCCGAGTGACCAAATCACCACAATTTGCCACGTTTCGGTGACCTCGGCGACTCAGCAGCGAAATCAGCAGATACTCACACAACTTTTCGGAATCGCTGGACAGTGAAAACTCATGGCGCAACCGCGGCAGCTGGCAAGGCTCTGAATCAAGGCGTATCCCAAACCGAAGATGCGGCGACCGCCGTGCCCAGCGCAGCCTCAACCAGACTCGATTGGGTATAAAACCAGGATTTTCTGCTAAGACAATCGAACGAAAGCCTCGACTTTCACCGAGCGATCGCTGCTTCCATTGCTGCCGCTGCTTCCTCTCCGCGACCTTGAAACGCCAGAAACTCACCCCATAACTCTCGAACTTGAACACTGGCAGGATCTAACTGGAGGGCCTGGCGAAGAAAGATTTCGGCCGTTTGGAAATCATCTCGCATTAAACTCCCAACCGCCATTCCAAGTTTGACTTCCTTAACACTCAGCAAACCAACTCGGTTGGAGGCATCGTAGCTAAACAGTGCTTTGTCAATATTAGCCAAATCATCTTTGGTGAAACGCGACTGGGCACTCCCGGTCAACAATTCAGGCCAGGTTACGGCAATCCGACTCAGATGGTCACGCCCTCGATAGCGATGATACTGCACAAATACACTATGAACCAAAAAGACGAACCAGAGACACAAAGCCACCACGGCCAACCTTCCGGCTTTCGTAAGTCGACGCTGACGTTTGAGCTGGAGGTTTTGCAATCGATGGTCCGCTCGGCGACACATGCGGATCAATTGAATCGCGAAAAAGGAGGCAATAACACCGCAAGCGACTGACAGCAACAGAGGTGGGATGTCATATAAACCACGCAATCCGTAAATAGTCACCCCCGCCACAATCAGCCCCAGTATCTCTTCCGGGATTGTGTAATCGTAAGTCTTTTTGTGTTGGGCAGGCTTGTTTGAAATGGGCTGAAAGCGACTCGACCCATCCTGTTTTGGTTTTCGACCCAAGCCAAAGTAGAGCGCATCGTTGGGACACACACTGACGCAGTCCATGCATTTCATACAGCCCGGATCAACCACCAGGCCAAAATCTCGCACTTCGGCATGAATTTGAACGTTGGAAGTGCAGTGAGCCGTGCATTGGCCGCAATGCAGGCAGGCATCGGTAACATGAATTCGACCCACCGCAAATCGATCAGCAACCGAAAAGAAAGCACCATAGGGACAGGCGTATGTACAAAAACCTTTGTTGCCCAACAAATAGACGATGACGCCACCGCAAACAACAAACGTCAGTACTGAAACCGCAGGCCCCGGGAATGTCTGCCAAAATTTTTCTGTCATTAGATGATTGGTAAAACCGGGATGGGGCTCTCCCATCCACAGCCGATTTACCGTCGGCCAGAAAAACATATAGAACGCTAAAGCGAACGGCACCAACACCAACAACCTGCTACGCAAAGGTTTAGGCCGTATTCCGATATGCCGCAACATGGCGCCACTGAGGTCTTGCAAAGCGACCAAATGACAGCCCCACCCACAAAAAAAGCGACCAAATATTAAGGTGCTGAGAATCGCCAATCCGAAAAAAATCGCCCCCGCATTCACTTGCCCCAGTTCAAGAGTGTACATCGCTTCCGAGGGCTCTACCGGTGACAGGCTGCGACCAGACGCCCAAAAATGTGTCACATGAGCCAGAATCAAAAGGTGCACCGAAACTAAAACAGCAGCGCGCAGACGACCTCGCCTCGATTTCGGTTGTTTGGAAACCGATTTGGGTTTGCCAAGCTGTAGGATCGGCAATTCGACACTTGTTTGAGTTGGAGTCTTATTTGACAAAAATCTTACACCTTTACGATGCCAATCAATGAACGTGGAAACCCGAGAGGTCAATCGGAGCAAAACAAAAATGGCCGATTGTCATTATACTATGTTCCTATCTCAGTCGGTTAATCCCCCTAAAAAAATGTCAATTGTTGTCGATAAAGGGTTTTTGTCGTCTCCGATTGCAGTATAATGTTAACTGCTAAACAGCATCGTTTTCATGAATTTCCAGTTTTTGATCCGCGTTGCCATTCGAATTCGTCGCTGGTACGTTTTCGGTTGGAGAGCCATTTTTACACAGAAGTCAGCATATGGTTATTTCTCGATTCTTTATTTTAGTCAACTTGATCGCCGTATCATTCCTGTGGGCGATACTTGAGTACCGCGTCTCAGTGAATGCCTTAAAGAAGGGCAATCAGGGGCCCGATGTTATTGTCGGCGACATCCCAGCCATTGCACGGTGGGGAAGTAGTTCAACGGAAACTTCCTTCACGATTGGTACGACGTCCTGCAATATTGGAGATCAGGAGCTTGCCTGGATTGCTAACTCGAATCAGCATCCGGTCATTTCGCAAAATATGTATCGTGTCAAGGACGGACGAATTGAACAGATTGGAATGGCATGGCTGAAGCATGGTTGGTTTGCACTTCAAGGAAACCTTTGCGGTGGTTGCATTCCTTCCGGCACTGGCAGTCGATTGGGTGTTGGATGCTCCGATCCCTATTCGACCGGTAACAACGCAGCACACGGTGACCTCGGCCCGCGAAGTGAAGTCAACGCAACGACCGGAGAATTTCTGTGGCCTAAACGCAGCCTGTCTTCGCCAAACTTCCTTGATGGTCGGTTACGTGTCCGCACTGACGATATCAATTCGACTCTCAATGCGGGCGCACGATATTTTGTCGAATCGCAGTATATCCATCCCGATGATGCCGCTGCTGGTAACAACTTGAATAATGCCTCCTTTCGGGAAGTGTTTGTGTCATCGTTGTCAGGCAACAATTGGACGATGGGGGTCAACTCATCTTCACCGACCGTTCGGATGCAACCCGCCATCAACGCGTGGCAAGCGGTGCATTCTGATGTCAAACTGTTTGCAGTTGACGTTCCAGGAGACGGTCGTATTATTGTCGGCTTGCGGACGACACCGATGGCTGGTGGAACCGGCTATCATACTGAATTTGCAATTGAAAATTTCAATTCTCATCAGTCCGTAAGATCTTTGGGTGTTAATTTCGGTTCAAGCGTCATCGCCAACCCAGGATTTAATGATGTGGACTATCAGCACGAACCTTATTCCGATGCTGATTGGATCCCAGTGGTTGCAGGTGATGAAATCGAATGGGCCACCGAAACCTTCGCCGATAATGAAAACGCCAATGCCATCCGCTGGAACACTCTTTATTCATTTTGGTGTGATTCAGAACTTCCCCCTCGGAAATTAACCCTGGGTTTGTTCCGACCAGGAGTCGTCGAAGAAATGAGCATCGACCTGATCGAAACCGTCGTGCCGGAAAATTACAGGGTCACTGGTCAAGTCGCAAAGGGCGATTTTGAGAACATTTTTTTTAGCGATGGCAACTATTTGAAGCTCAGTCCAAACGAAAAATTTAAACAGCCAACGGCGGAATTGTACCTTCAATCCACTGCTTTAACCGACTCACCCACAGACTTTGCCTTTCGCTTAGAGGCTACACTCGTCGGTGGGCGATTCGAGGATGTCAACCAAGTGATCGAACTCTTCAATCAAATCAAAGGGGAGTACGAAGTCATCGATGTTCGGCCGGCAGAACGCTCAGCTCAATCATTGGAAATTACCCCCACGGGAGATTTCAGCCGATTTGTCCAAAGCAAAACCGGGATTGTCCAGGCCCGAATCGGATGGACCGACCCCAACCTGCGGCCTCGTCACCCGTTTGTCTGGACGATCGATATCGACCAGGCAGTATGGTTAATCGCTGAATAAACGATCGTTGATGGGCCCTCAATTCGATCGGGTCCAATTGAGGCTACTTCGGTTCTTCAGCAATAGAAACGTCCTGGCTCAAACATCATGCCAGGGTTTCAATTATTGATGCTTCGAAATTGTTGTCATTCTACTTTCGACGACCACGCCGAAGAGTCAATACTAAACCGGCAACACAGCAAAAAATTGACGATGAGGGTTCTGGTACGACCTGAAACGTAAGCTGGTAATCTCTCGTTTCGCCCGGTGTAATCTCTTGGATCACATAACTATAAGTCCTCGGCCCTAATCGACTGTCAAAGCCCTGGCTACCCCAATTCCCAGCCGCTAAATTGGGCATCAAATCTGTTCCCAGCATGTCAATACCAAGGAAGTCCAGGCCAAGAAATTGATCAGCTGTATCGAAGCCAGGAATGAAACTGGTGCTGCCAATATTTATCCCATGAAAACTAAGGCCATCTTCAGGGCTGTAGGTATCCAAAAAAATAGCGGTCAAAATTTGGCCGGGATTAATTGTAAATGTAATGTAGTCTCGCAAATCATTGCCCGGCTCGGGGAACAACGAACCGATAATCGTATTCGCTCCCGTGGAAAAAGTTATTGGCGTGGGGGCCGAGGGATCATCTGACAAATCACCGTTAACCGCCTCATCCCAGATGATATCGGCTTCAATCGGCTGACAGGAATAACACCCAACTGCAAATACCGCTGCCAGCAAAAATACTTGAAAGATGTGTC
>JBGTHU010000295.1:0-7426 GCA_041745975.1 Mariniblastus sp. | reverse complement strand
CTTGCCAGTAACTCAAATCACCCAGCAGATAGGGCACGACTTTCATGGGGCCAAATTGAATAGGAAAGTCAAGTGCGTGACGTGTACCGGCTCGAATCCCATCGACATTGGCTTCCCAGGCCAGTGGATCAAAAACGGCTTGCTCGACCGCATTGAGTGGCGTCGTGGCGACTCGCATCCGACTGTAACCAGCATGGCTATGACTTCGCCACACCGCTCGATCTCCTAACAGACTCTGACCCAGAACAAAGTGATCGAGCCGCGGTAACCAACTGGTTTGTGTGAAGAAATCATTGATTTGATAATCGGCCTGAAAATTCCAGCTCTGCGTTCCCTCGTTCCGCTCCAGCCACAAACCGGTCGTCGCATCCTTGTTTCGATCCCAATCCCGCAAATAAAACTGTTCCAGAAAATTTCGATCGGAAATATAACCCGCTTCTGCTTTGAGTTGCCACCCCGATTCGAATTGATGACGATGGTAGCCGATGAACTTACCGCGGTTCTTTGTTTCCGGCAGCAAATTAAAGCGTCCGCGTCCCAGGAAGTCTTGCCCCGAATCGCGAATGTACCAGGAACGAAAATCCCCTTCGACGGGGCCAGCAAAACCGAACATTCCATCGTTGCGATATCGGGTTTCGGTACCGTATCCCAAACCGCGATTGCTCAGATAATCCAGCACGCCGATCCAGCTGCTCCCTTCCGGGGCCGATCGGCCCAGTACCTGATTTAAATCCCATCCGGTTCGGACTTGAGTCCCGAAAATCCGATCATTACCCACGGCGAATCGCTCGAGATAAAGATTCGACCGATCGAGGCTGGTGCGAAAACGGGGCCACGCCAACACGGGGACGCCTCCCAGGTAGACCCGATTTTGCCGACTCTCAACGAAGTATTCATCTTCGGTTTCAAAATCACCACTTTCTGAATCGAACCTCGGTAAATCAGTTTGCGGATCGAGAGTCGTTCGCGGGGCGCGAGTCAATGACACATTGCCCGACTGCAGCCAATACCGCGGAACTCCCATCCGCGATGAAGTCAATGCGGCACCGTAGGCTTGTACATTGTTGGCATCGACCTGTTGAACAATGTCTGCCTTCATCCGCACCAGTCCCCGATAACTGGGCACGGGGGTTAAAATCTCAGCATCCAAAATCGTTCCCCGCTGGGCTTCGACATCGTAAAACATCCGTTCGGCCAGGATCGTACGGCGGTCTTTGACAAAAACGACATTCCCTTCTAAGTAAAACTGTCGAGCCTGACTGCCGTCGGGAAAGCTGACTTCCCATTGCACAATATTGTCAGCCACCAAGACGACTTGACGGCTTGTGTCACCTTGAAAGAGTGACATTTGATCAATTTCCTGGCTCTCGATCACAATCCGAAATCCGCCGACACCCAAGCCGATTTGCTCATTCGGGTTTTGCGGGTTGGTGAACATCTTGAAGCTTGGCATCACACTTCCATCCCGTCCGGAAATTTGAATTCGCATTGGAGAACGGGCTCGACCACCACTACTAATCAGTGGTTGTCCATAGTCCGGGCGTGGAACGGGTTGAACGTCGCCGGGCACGACCAGTGGCAACTGACTTCCATTTTGTGGCGATTGCAATTGGCCAGTAAATGGGGAAACCATCATGGGCTGATCCGATTGTTGCCAAGCGGCGGGGACAACAGTACCGCCATGGCCGTTCTGCCACTGCTGTTGAGCTCGCTGAAAGATTTCTGGTTTGGGTTGTTGCTCCAAGCTAACCGTGGCTCGATTTAAATCGACGGATCGACTGGTCACCAACCTTCCCAACCATCGCTCGTCAACGATCCGCGCGGTTCCTGATTGGAGCCACTCCCCTGCTCTTCCCTCCCCTGCCCTATTTTCGGTTGTATTATTTTCAGTTGGACGACTGCTTCGTCCCGCCTGTTGTAAATCAATGACCGCTTGCCCTTCCAGATAGACGACTACTTGATTGATACCGGCCTGGGCCAACTCCGGCCGCTCGATCCAAAGAATGGCTTCATTCGCCTTTCCTTGAAAATGACCTTGAGTGATTTCGGCAGCTCCCCGCAAGTGCAAGACTTCGTAGTCACCCATCGTCCAATGCGTAATTTGTTGGCTGGAAACAGAGATTGATAGTTGAGGATCGGGCGGTGGGAACGAAGTCTCCTGAGCTTGAGTCTTCACTGAATCGATCAGCAATATGATCCCAAAGACAAAAACAATGACCCTCCAAAATCCCGGTGAAATCGGACAACTTCCACTTATTTGACGTCGGCGCTCGACGGGAGTGTGGAAGTTACGCTCTGTTTGAAAAAGGGCTTGAAGGGGGGCGGCCCGAAAAGGGACCTGACCCCTTTTCGAACAGACGATCGGCGGTTGAGAGCGCACTATCCTTGGTGATCGATGTTGACCGCATTGGCAGGCCAACAGAGTATCTGCCCGTAAGCAGTTCGGGGAAGCGCATCTCACCCCCAAACCGTCATTTAACGGGGCTTGGTTAAATTGTCGATCTTCAGTCCAATTCAAATGACATCCATGTCGTTGATGGCAAAATGTGGAAACACTTGAGTAAAAATAGCCGCAGCAGCTATATTTTTTCACAATTTTCGCTGCGGCAGTATAGAAAGCGCCCCCCATACCGGCAAGGTAAATCAGCAAACCAATGCCAATATTTTTTACACTTTTTAGCTCGCAAATGACGAAAACAACTGAATCTGCTATCATACGAGCGATAGCATTTTGTTTTCCCTTGATCAGACCATGAATTCCACTCCCTTTATCATCATCACCACCACATCGGACAACGAATCCGAACTTCGCCAAATTTGCGACAGATTGCTTGAGCAAAGGCTGGCTGCATGTTGCCAAATCAGTGGCCCGCAGACCAGCATTTATCCCTGGCAAGACCAAATTGAAACGGCGACCGAGTGGCGTTGCGAGATCAAGACGCGACGGGAGCATTACTCAAGAATTGAATCGCTGATTCGGGAACTCCATCGTTATGAGGTACCGGAAATCATTGCAACGGATATTTCCGCTGGTTCGGTCGATTATCTGAATTGGCTGATGACGGAAACCAAACTGTAAATGGGCTCTGTCGATGCCAATCCCCCCCTTCAACTTCAATTTCTCCAGCGACCCCTGACTCAAGCAACATCCTATGATTTTAATTGTTGATAACTATGATTCATTCACTTACAACTTAGAGCAGCGATTAGGTGAGATTGATGCGAGCTTGGAGATTCGTGTATTTCGCAATGATCAAATCACGTTGGATGAAATTGCGGAGATGCAACCCAGCCACTTGATCATTTCCCCGGGGCCCTGCACTCCCAACGAGGCTGGAATCTCAGTGGCTTGCGTGAAACGTTTTCATGGGGTGCTGCCGCTGTTGGGAGTATGTCTTGGACATCAATCGATCGGTCAAGCAACGGGAGCAAAAATCGTTCGTGCCGCTGAACTGAAACATGGTAAAACCGATCTGATTTACCATTCAGGTCAAGGCTTGTTCGCGGGACTTCCCAATCCGATGACGGCGACTCGATACCATAGTTTGGTAATTCAACCGGACACATTATCCGAACAGTTTGAAATAACGGCCTGGGTTGATGGCGGTGGAGATAGTAGTGGAAATGTCAGGGGAAGCAACGACCAGCGGATCATTATGGGGATTGCACATCGCGATGCACCGACATTCGGACTGCAATTTCACCCTGAAAGTTTTTTAACGGAGCATGGTTCCAAATTGTTGGACAATTTTTTGCAAACAAAGATCAGTCCCCCTTCTCTTTGTGCCACCCAATCATGATCAGTGTCACAGCAGCCTTTGATTTAATCTTAGAAACTGTCAGCCGATTGGATTCGGAGCGAATCCCGTTGGAGATGGCAGTTGGCCGGGTGTTGTCCCAACCAATCGGTGCCGATGTCGATTCCCCACCTCATCGAAAATCATTGATGGATGGGTATGCCGTTAACAGTGCTGACATCAATGCTGGCCTGCGTGAATTCGAAGTCATCGAAACGATTCCAGCGGGTCACTGGCCTCAGTGTTCACTGAAAACCGGACAAGCCGCACGTATCATGACCGGGGCGCCTGTCCCTGATGGAGCGGATGCGGTGGTGATGATTGAGTTGACCCAATCAAGCGACAACAATCAATTGCAATCGCCCCGCGTGACCATTCAAGTTGACTCGCTGACGGCTGGAAAACATGTGGCGCAACAAGCCGATAATTTTTGTTGCGGACAGACAATTTTCCAGAAGGGCCATCGAATTCGCGCCATCGACATTGGTTTACTGGCAGAGGTTGGAGCGGCAGAAGTCGATGTCTATCTACGACCGACCATGGCCGTGTTGGCGACGGGTAATGAATTAGTGGAGTGCAATCAAATCCCTCAACGAGCCCAAATTCGCAACAGCAACGCCCCAATGTTGCAAGCGATGGGGCTCAATCGGGGATTGCCAGTGACGCGTCTGCCGATTGCCGGGGACAATGAAGCCGGTCTTCATCGACAAATCGAGATTGGCTTGCAGCACGACTTGCTGCTGATCACCGGCGGTGTTTCGGCTGGCTTATTAGACCTGGTTCCCTCAATCTTGCAACAGATCGGTGTCCATCAAGTCTTTCACAAAGTCGACATCAAACCGGGAAAACCGATTTGGTTCGGCTATTTTGATCGCCTCGATTCGGCGATGGGACGCAGCTATGTGTTCGGACTGCCCGGTAATCCGGTCAGCAGCTTGATTGGATTTGAATTGTTCGTCTCGACAGCGATTGAGCTATTGGAAGGACGTCAAATCGAAGGTGCCGCCAACCCCTTGCCGGAATCCCAAATCGGCCGTTTGGCTGTCGATCATCAGACCAGAGGGGGCCGACCGACCTTTTGGCCAGCGAAACCTTGTCATGCAATGAACCTTACCGACAAAGCCAATCCTCAAACCGAGGTTCAAACAATGCCGGCTTATCGCTGGTTCGAACCACTGAATTGGAAAGGTTCGTCTGATTTGTTGACCCTGGGCCAGTCGGAGGGGCTGATCTACTTCCCTGCCGATAAAGACAATCACAATCAGGGAGACTTGGTAACTTATTACCCGATCAAAAAGTGATCGTAAATGGTAGTCATCAAGCGTAAGGGTGAGTGGCAGGTAAAGATTTACCAGTGGCGTGATGTAGGACGGGTTTCCAAGCCCGTCCATCGGTTTCCGGAGGGGCCGGGAAGCAGCCCATCCTAACACGGGACAAGCCGGAGGCATTCGCAATTAATCCGTTTCGCCACTACCGTCAGCTGGGGCGGTTTTCAGTGTCCAAAATTTCTGCGGCAATTCGATCACACAATAATCTTCCTCGAGCCGTCAGTTGCCAGCGGCCACTTTGCAAGCGCAGCAACCCCTCCATTTGCCAAATGACACTCTTCATACCAAGTATTTGAATGACTTGAAAACCGGTCATTTCGGAAAACTCGGATTCCCTTACACCCGAGACTCTGCGCAAACCGAGCGCCAGTAACTCTTTCGCTGATTCAAGTGGATTAAGTTTTTCGGAAATTGTGATTGGTAATTGATTCGATTCAACTTGCTTAATATAGGTCAAGGTACTCTGATGATTGGTTTGTCGCACTCCATCGATGTAGCGTGCGGCTCCAGCGCCAAAGGCGAACCAGGGATGACCACTCCAATAGACTTGATTGTGTCGGGATTGATGTTTGGGAACCGCGAAACTGGAGACTTCGTATTGGAACAATCCGGCGGCGGCTGCATTAACAATAATCGCTTCGTACATTTGAGCTCGCAATTCTTCGTCAGCTTCATTCAATTCCCCTCGCTGCCTCCGATTCCAGAACTGAGTCCCTTTTTCATACGTCAACTCATAGGTAGAGAGATGATCAGGCCGCAGCAGCAGCGCGGCTTTCAAATCGGATCGCCATTGCGGCAGGGTTTCGTTGGGGGCCGCGAAAATAAGGTCGATGGAAATAGATCGAGCAAACAAGCGGGCCTGATCGATCGCGTTTTTCACATCCTCGACTCGATGATCTCGCTCCAAGTGCCGCAACTTGTCGGGATTGAGAGACTGCACGCCCAAGCTAACTCGATTGACTCCAATCGAGTTTAGAGCTTGAGCCTTTTCAGCTGTCAGATCATTCGGATTGCATTCTGCAGTGAATTCGGCGGCATCAGTTAAGCTGAATCGAGAATCAATGATTTGTCGTAATCGATCGAGTTGAGCCGGATCGAGGTGGCTTGGCGTTCCCCCTCCCAGATAGACCGAATCAACAGGAAACGACTGTTCCAGCCAACTGACTTCAGTTTCCAATGCGGTCAAATAGCGATCGATCAGATAGTCTCGGTCGGCCACTAAGGCAAAATTACAATAACCACATCGGTGCCGACAAAAGGGGATGTGAAGATACAACGCCTGCGGTGACCGTTGCTGCGGTTTCCAAGTAGCGAAATCCGGATCTTCGTTTAGGGAAGAATAATTTGATCGGGAAGTAGCCATCGATTGGAAGGGGAGATCATGCCAACATTCGTTCCAGAGGTGGTTCGGACTTAACAAACAAATCCATAAATTGACTGATCGGCATCTCAGCTAACGTGGGTGAGTCAAAGACTTGCAGGATCGGACTAATTTGATCGATTTGGTAAACATTGGCTAGGCTTTGACGAAACTTTTCCAATAATAACGGAATTCCCTCGTCACGGCGAAATCGATGTCCGACGGGATATTCAACCACAACTTGATCCGTGCTACTGCCATCATTGAAGTAGACTTTGATGCTGTTACCGATCGCTCGTTTTTCCAAATCGTAATAATCCTTGGTAAAGGTAGCATTCTCACAAACGGTGATCTTTCCTCTCAATCGATCGATTTGGGGATCCGCAGCGACTTGATCGGTGTAATGGTCGGCATTCAATCTGCCGAAGATCAATCCGATTGCCACCATGTATTGTAAACAATGGTCGCGGTCGGCAAAGTTTTTCAGGGATCCGGTTTTATCGATAATGCGGACAGCCGGTTCTTGAGTTTCGATTTCAATTCGATCGATCTCATCAAACCGATGGCGAACCAGCGGGTGCAATTTCAGAGCACATTCGACGGCGGTTTGAGCGTGAAACTCGGCGGGGAAACTGATCTTGAACAACACATTCTCCATCACGTAACTGCCCAGCGGACGGGCCAAACGGATGGCATTGCCACCGAACAGAACATCTTGAAAACCCCACTTGGGTGCTGAGAGTGCAGTCGGGTACCCCATTTCTCCAGACTTGGCGATAAGCGCCAACCGCACGGCTCGACTGGTCGCATCTCCCGCCGCCCAGCTTTTGCGGGACCCCGTATTAGGAGCATGCCGATAGGTTCTCAGTGCCCCGCCATCAATCCAGGCATTGGAAATCGCGTTGACAGTTTGATCAAAATCGCAATCCAGTAATTGACAA
>JBGTHU010000294.1:0-6817 GCA_041745975.1 Mariniblastus sp. | reverse complement strand
GCCTCTGGCAACGCCGACGATGGAAATGTTTCTTGTATTGGCATTCGTTGTTCAGCTTGATCGAAGGCATCGCTTAACGCTGCGATCTCTTGCGACAACGCGGCACCTTCGACCATCCAAGTTGCTTCGGCACGTTGCAGTTCTACCAACTGCTGCATCCTTGGGTCGTCGACAGCGAGTATCAGTGGAACTTCTCTGTTCGCGTAATTTTGTGATGCCGAATCAACATGGAAGTCCTCGGTTTTTGTTTCCGGGAGTTCGCCTGTCCGATCGGCTGTCCGAAGGGAGGCCATGGCCCCACCTATGTTGCTATCTTCCAATCCAAGTCTTTCCATCTCACTCGATTCACTTTGAGTTAGCTCGTTGTCGCTGGGCTTGCCATGGACGTTCCAACCGTAGAAAGCAACGGCTAATGTCAGTAGGAGTGTTGCTCCCAATAAGAGACTGGACTTCATCCAGCGACGACGGCTTCGATTTACGGGCAGTCGCGGTTTGGTTCGCAAATCTGGCTGCCGCAGATGGGCCAGGTACTGTTCCAGCAACTCGTTCAACTGGGCAGCGGACTGAATTCGGTCGTCGGGATTTTTTTCCAACAAACGCTCGATTACATGGGCCAAAGTTCGGGGTATTTCGGCGTTGATCGAGCGAACCGAGGGTGGTTTTTGGCGAACAATTTGGTTCAAAATGGCCAACGGTTGGGTCCCTCGGAAGGGTTCCCGCCCTGTGGCCATGAAGTACATGACACTCCCAAGGCTGAATAGATCGCTACGTCCGTCCAGGTTCTCGCTGGCCGCTTGTTCAGGAGACATGTAGTGTGGTGTTCCGGCCAACCAGCCCGTTTGCGAGGCCGCATCATCAGCGGCTCGGGCCAAACCGAAGTCCGTGATCAACGCTCGGCTGAGCCCATTTTCCAACAGGATGTTGCCAGGTTTAATATCGCGATGAACCAAGCCTTGGCGATGGGCGGCGGCCAACCCGGCAGCGACTTGTTGGGCGATTCGCACGACGGCCTGGGGTTCCAACGGACCTTGTTTCAAAACATACTCTTGCAGGGAACACCCTGGCACGTAGGTCATGACCAAGAACGGGTGTTCGGCATCGGCCCGGACTGCATGGATTGGAACGACATTGGGGTGTACCACGGCGGCAGCGGCTTGGGCTTCACGAATAAAACGCCGCCGGGCGGCACCGATCGTGGCCAAGTGGGGAGCCAGGATTTTAATTGCTACCGTCCGATTTAGCTCGCGGTCGAAGGCTCGCAAAACGACCCCAAATCCTCCTTGTCCGATGAAACTTTCAATGTCGTATTCGGCCAACCGCCCCAGCAGCTCCGGATGCCCAGGGGCTAGCAGTTGCCGCACACTTTTTAGGGCGACCGTTTTGGCGTCGTGTTCTGAATCCGAGGCTATCTTAAAAAGGGGTCTGCCCCTCTCCGGTGAGACCGAATACCTCGATAAATCACTGGCCTCCAAAGGGTCAGCCCCCTTTTCCAGCCCGTCTCTAGGGGCAGGCCAAATGGAGTTTGGATTTTCGAAGTTTGGATTCGAGTTGGATGACTTAGCGGCGTTACCGACAGAGGCTTGTTTTAGATCGCTAATGTCCAGATTTGTGGAAAGGAGTTCAGCTACCTCTTGCCACCAGTTGGTTTCACCGGCCAACAATTCCAAAGTCTGTCGACAGTGGTTGCAGGTCTCAAGGTGTTGTTCGCAGGTCAGCGTTTGATCGGCAGCCAGTGACTGTTCCAACAGGGATTGCAAGGTGGCCGGATCAAGGCAGTTCGGGTCATTCATGGTGATGTTGCTCCTGAGAAGAATCGAATTCGGACTGCGAGATCAATTGGCGAATCCGGGCCAGTACTCGGCTGCGCGCCACATAGATCGCTCCACAGGACATGTTTAGGTCGGCAGCGACTTGGGTAACTGGATGATTTTGTACGGCGGTCTGCCAGAAGGCCTGCCAGGTTGGGGAATGGAATTCCTGCTGAACACGTTCGGCCGCCCAATGAAACAGACTGCGTCGATGCTCCCAATCGAAGGACGCGGTGGCAGCAGCCACCTCATGCTGATCCAGCAAACTCTGGGGACGGTTCTTTTGGACTCGGAAATGGTCGATCGCCAAGTTCCGCACCGTGACCGCCAGCCAGCCTCGAAAAGAACCGCGGCTTTGGTCGGGGTTCCAGGTTTTGGCCTTGCGGGCAACTCGAACCAAAACTCCCTGCACCACGTCATGGGCATCTGAATCCTGAAGCCCATGTCGACGAGCGTAATTGTAGATCACCGGTTGGTAGAGATTCACGAACTCGAACCAAGCTTGTTGGTTTTCGCGGTCGGCTAGTTGGACCAAGAGGCTGCTGCGAGTTTCGGGATCGATCGACATGGTTTGTAAATTGTAACCGTTTGCAGGGAGTTGTCGCCTTACTAAAATGGCGGCGATTGGAGGTAGGTCAAACCGTGAACGGTTACGGTGAATTCAATAATCGGTGGGGCTTCTATTAGATTACACGAGCCATTCTACCAAACCTTACAGAAATTTTTTCCGATTATGGGGAAAAGCTGTTTTCGAAGAACACATGGCCAACCTCAAAACTCCCTCTCATGCCGGACAAGCCGACATGGGTCGAACACCGGCCCCTAGCTGGCCCATACAGGAGGAAACGTAGAATTCCACTGGGACGGCCCCCTGCTGGCTCGCTCAGTAGGAGCCAAAGTTTTGCAGTTAGCATAGCGATTCTCTATCACTCCACTCCCTCCTCGGTTGGCTTGCCCAACCGGAAGGAAAGTTTCCTTCGATGTCGTGGGCATTGAACCAACTTGTCAGCCTGCATAGCACAGGCAGGCGAACATTTAAAGCGAGTAACTGATTCGCTATGTGGTGATCGATAGCCGTATTCCGATAAAACACGTGTTTTTTCAATCGACAACATCATTGCAATGGTAACAAAAATAGTTTCAATAATATTACCAAGATTACCTAGTCTTACACCGTTTCACCATCCCAGCCTCGACCTCCCGAATCGGTGAGCCGCGAGGCACTAGCGGTGAAAAGTTACCTTTATTCTTTGTTCAATGCTCGTTCGGCAAACCCGACGACGGCAAAAAGCTCGGGCTGCATCCAACGAAGTTGCCAATCGTGTTGCAACTCGTCTGAATCGCGAAGTGCGATCGCTTTGGCCAGATGTTCGGCGGCCCGGTTCGCATCGCCTTGCTGGTCGGCCGCCAAAGCCAATAGCGATTCCAGCACCATGTGGTACTCGTCCGAGAACGATTCGCCGCGATCGGCCATCGTGGTCGACGCACGGAGTATTTCTCCCAGCGACTCCCAATCACCCTGTCGATAGTGAACGAAGGCCAAGGCGGTGAAAAATTCCGGCGAATCGGCATCTAATTCAATGGCCGCACGAGCATGTTTTAACGCCACATCAAGATTCGGTGGGTCGGAAAACAGGCCGTTGGCCCAGGCGAGGTTCCGATTTGCGCTGGCGATTTCCGACAATACTTGCTGGTTGTCCGGGTTGGCCTCTCGCTCTTGCTGTCGAATTTTCAAGGCCGCCTCAAATAGTTGGATCGCTTCATCTACAGAGCCGCGCTGTTTCAAGCAATGGGCCAAGCGATTTTGACTGATGGTTAGGAATTGAACAAGCATTACATCCTGACCAAACTGTTCAACGGCCGCTTCCATACTTTGGTTGGCCGTTCGGAGAGTTTGTTCCCATCCCTCGCCTTGGCCCAATTGAAATTGGAGCAGCGCCAGTTGATCGTAGGCGCGCGTCAGTTGCAAACGATCTCGCGGTTCATGGGGTCGCAGTTCGATCAATTTTAGGAAGGTCGTGATGGCATGTTCGAGCGGTTCGATGGCGTCGTCTTGCCGCAAGTTGCTGCGTGCTTTGCTGAGGTTGGTTTGGCAAAACGCTAATTGATACAACATCTCAGTGTTGGCTGGATTGGCTTTCACCAATTTCTCCATCAGGGTGACCGCTTCTTGGCAGAGTTCGAGCAGTTTAGGGTCGCGACTTCCCTCGGCGAACAGCGCGGCACTGTAGGTGCGGGCGGCATCGGCCAAGTCACGTTGATAAGCAGCATTGTCCGGTTCGCGTTGGACAATTCGCCGTCTCAGTTCGTAGGCTTTACGGCTCCAAGCGACCCGCTTGCCTGGATCCTCATACCCTTGTCGCATTGTCAGATTCGTGGCCATGGTCTGCGTGGCAAAACCCAACTCGACCATAAAAGCGATATTCTCGGGGAAACGCGTCGACAAATCTTGCAAGATCGAAATCGCGCGCTCGAGATGATCCTCGGCCTGTCGGTATTGGCCGGCTTGGTTCAAACCGGTTCCCAACAGCGCCAGATTAAGGCCCAAACCCTGTTGGAGACGGGGCAATTCACCGAATTGGCGAATCAGATCTTCTCGATCGGCAATGCCCGATTCCAGCCCCTCCAGCCCTGCCTGTGTCTTACCTAACCGCATCAACAGACCACTTTGTCGTTGCTGCACATTGGCTCGAGTATCACGAAAATCCACCGATTGGGGATTGGACTGGACCAAATCCGCCAAAATTTGCAGCGACTGTTCTCGCACTTGATTCGCCTCATCCCACCGGTTGAGGTCAACATAAAACTGAGCCAGCCGATCAAGATTTTGAGCCGATCGATTGCGGAGCTGGTCGGTCATCGCCTCATCGGGTACGGCGGCAAATAGGGTCCGAGCGCGTTCAAATTGTTCGACGGCAGCATCGGCGTTGCGGGACGTCGCCAGGATCGTTCCCAGCGTGAACGTGGTAGTGGCCAGAACAGCCTGGAGGCGATCACGGTCAGGACCATCCGGTCGCCCGACGGCGTCTTCTCTATCCAGCATTTGCAGCCCAGCTTCGACATGCGACACCGCTTGCCGCCCCAATATTTCCGCCTCCGCCGATCGCCCTTGAGACAAGTGGATCGTCGCCTGATCATTTTCGGCCGCCGCCAATTCGATCAAGTACTCGGCCCGTTCGGGGAAGGCCTTGGTCAATTTGGTGAACTGATCATGCGATTTTTGCAAAGAAGTCAAAGCCTTGTCGCTATCCCCCAACAGTCGCTCTATCGAAGCGATGCGGCGATGGACACGACCAATCTCCGCTAGAATACTCGGATCGTCGCCCGACTCACGTAAAAAGTCATCGTAAAATGCCAATGCATCGTTCAACAGACCCTGACGAATCTGACTGGTGCCGGGTTGATCGGCCAGCAATTCGGATCCGACCCGGTTAAGCATTTGGTCAACGGCTTCCAAGGCCTTGGTAAAATAGACCTCTCGCGCGCGGCTCTCGACTTGAGCTTGATGAAAATTGGCGGTCGCCGCTCGCCATTGCCAAGTAATGCCTGCCATCCCGACCAGCGTCGACAGAACAACCGCGGTGGACAAAATGGCGATGCCAGGATGACGACGCGACCATTTCACCAGCCGTTCCAATGCACCGATTCGCCGAGCCTGAATTGGCTGGCCTTCCAAAAACCGCCGCAAGTCACTCGCCAGTTCGGTCGCCGTCGTGTAACGGTTTCCCGGTTCGGCGGCGATCGATTTAAGGATGATCGTTTCCAAGTCTCGGGGAATGTAAGAGTCGATTTTCCGTGGGGCAACGGGTCGTGACTCGGCGACTTGATTCATCAGCTTCCGTGGGTCGGACTCCGGGAAGGCCGGTTGCAACGTTGCCAGTTCATACAACGTCAAGCCAACGCCATAGATATCACCACGCTGGTCGGACTGGCCCGATAGCTGCTCCGGTGGTAGATAGCGGAGTGTCCCCACGACTTCGCCCGTACGGGTCAATTGCGAACTGTCTGTCAAACGGGCCAAGCCAAAATCGGTGATCCAAACCGAACCGGCTTCATCCAACAACAGATTCCCCGGCTTGATGTCGCGATGCAGAATCCCCATCGAATGGGCATGGGACAATCCATCGGCGACTTGCACACCAATTCGAGCCACGTTTTGCCAATAATTATTGCGAGTCCCCGACACGTTGGTGGTCGAAGACTGGCCGGGCAAGGTAACCATGGTGATCGAACGATGCATCTTGGTCGTGTCATTTGGTGACTGCCCCGAAAAACCAATTGGATTCACCGGGTGGGCTGGGCTGAGTTGACGGATATTAGCATGGAGACCGGAAGCGATCACCGATACGGGTCGAGCGGTGTCTGGTACTTTTTCCGGCTCCTGCCGCAGTGAACGGAGTTCCATCAAGACCGAATCGAGTCCGGTTCCCTCGATGAATTGCATCACGAAATAGGAGTAACCCCCTTCTTCACCGATCCCGTAGATTGGCACGATGTTGGTATGGTGCAACATGGCGGCCAAGCGGGCTTCTTGCTGGAATCGCTGGTTCATCCGCGAATCGAGAGCGACATGTGGGAGCAATTTTAATGCCACCGTGCGGCCCAACGATTCCTGTACCGCTTGGTAGACGATCCCCATGCCGCCACGCCCGATCTCGCGGACAATTTGGAAATCACCCAATCGCTCAAATTGCGGCGGGGGCATCATTGCTGGTTCAGCGGGTTGGCCCGATGTCGATCCCTCGCGCTCCATCATTTCCAACACCGGAAACAGAGTCCGAATGCGATCGGCCAATTGAGGGTGCTGGTCAGCGTAATCCTCAATCGAAGGCGATTCTCCACCCCGCAATTGGGCCGTAAACCGATCGGCCAATTGTTCCAATAATTCTGTGAGGGCGGCGTGTTGGGTTGGCATTGGACTAAGTGGGTGTTGGACTAATATTGCGCTTTTTATATTTTCAACTCTTATGTGCAGGCTGAAAACCGGCGGGGACGAAATTTATTGGTTT
>JBGTHU010000293.1:0-12713 GCA_041745975.1 Mariniblastus sp. | reverse complement strand
TAAAGGGCATATTTATCAACTATGTTTCAAAGAAGTCTACCGTCCATTGACAGGGCGATTTGAATTTCAATCCTTAATCGAGTTTTAACAATGAATCATCAATTCAACAAATTGTTCTGTGGGTTGCTATTTGTCTTTTTATGCTCGACCAAATCCAGTACTGCGGAAACCGACAAGTCGAACAACAAGCCTCAATTAAAACAACCGAATATTGTTTTCATATTTTCTGATGATCATGCGTTTCAAGCAATCGGTGCTTATGGATCAATAATCAATCAGACACCTCGTTTAGACCAATTGGCTCGCGAAGGAATGGTGCTTGATCGAGTGTTCTGTGCCAATTCAATTTGCGGACCATCGCGGGCGTCGGTGTTGACCGGCAAGCACAGTCATATCAATGGCTTCATGCGAAACGGCAATCGATTCGACGGTGACCAAATCACGCTGTCAAAACTTTTACAGTCCGCCGGCTACCAAACGGCAATGATTGGCAAGTGGCATTTGGAAACCGACCCAACCGGTTTTGATCATTGGGAAATCCTTCCCGGGCAAGGTCATTATTACAATCCGGATTTTATTCAAATGGATGGTTCTCGCCAACGTTTTGAAGGGTACTGTACCGATTTGATCGGCGACAAGTCAATTGAGTGGTTAAAAAACCGAGACCCGAACAAACCGTTTCTACTGATGAGCCAACATAAAGCGCCTCATCGCAATTGGTCACCCCATCCTCGACACTTTGGGCGCTATAAGTTGGGAACGATTCCTGAACCCGAGACCTTGTTTGATGATTACTCAGGTCGCAGCGACTTGCTGAAGGAAAATGAAATGTCAATAAAGGATCATTTCTATTGGCAACATGATATGAAATTTAAGGGCCCGAATCAGTTCCCTGAACATTTTTTATCGGGGATCAATAATGGCGAATACCAACGAATGACCGAGCAGCAGAAACAGGCTTGGGATGCCTACTATGAACCGGAAAATCAGGCATTGCTGACGCAATTGGCCGCTGGGGAGTTGTCGGAAGAAGAAGTCGTTCGCTGGAAGTATCAACGCTACTTGCACGACTATTTAGGATGCGTCCAAGCGGTTGACGACAACGTAGGTCGCATAGTCGACTATTTGGATCAACAGGGATTGGCAGAAAATACGATTGTCATCTACTCTTCGGATCAAGGTTTTTATCTGGGCGAGCACGGCTGGTATGACAAACGGTGGATGTATGAGGAATCGCTACGGATGCCGTTCTTGGTTCGCTGGCCAGGTGTGATTGAAGCCGGTTCTGCATCTTCGGCGCTGATTCAAAACATCGATTTTGCGCCGACGTTTTTAGAAGCTGCTGGTTTGCCGACCCACGAATCGATGCAAGGTAAAAGTTTTTTACCGATCTTAAAGGCCGATCAGGCCGCTCAGGAGCAATGGCGAGATGCCATATATTATGCCTATTATGAAAATGCTTCGGTTCACAATGTTCCTCGTCACGACGGAGTGCGAACTGATCGATACAAACTGATGTATTTCCACCGCACTCAAGAATGGAATTTGTTCGATTTGGAGTCTGACCCCAAGGAGATGACCAGCCTTCACAATGCTGCTGATTATCAGTCAATTCTGGATAACATGAAACTGAAACTGATCGGACTCCGCCAACAATACCAGGTCAACTCGGCCGCTATCCCGGAAACGCGAGGAGACGTCCAGTGGTGGCGAGAGCGAAATCAGGCGGTACGTCGGCAAGCCGGCCAAGGGGGTCATCAAGTCGTATTCCTCGGCGATTCAATCACTCAGGCTTGGGAAAATGCCGGCAAGGAAGTCTGGCAGGAGATGTTGGGTGACACTAAGGGATTGAATCTCGGGTTCAGCGGAGATCGAACTGAACACGCGCTTTGGCGAATCACTCACGATCAAATTGGCCCCAATCAACCTAAAGCGATCGTATTGATGATCGGCACCAACAACACCGGACACGTAATGCAACCCGCCGCTGAAACTGCCGCTGGAGTCGAGGCCATCATTAAACAACTTAGAAAAAAGCAGCCCCAAGCGAAAATCTTGTTAAACAGCGTTTTTCCTCGTGGTCAATCTGCTGACAATGCTGGACGGATTCGCAATCAGCAGGTCAACCAGTTGATTGAGAAATTTCACAATGGGGAAGATGTGATTTATCTGGATCTGACGGATCTGTTTCTGGAGGCCGATGGCACAATTTCTGAGAAGATCATGCCTGACTTTCTGCACCTTAGCCCTACCGGATATCAACGTTGGGCAGACGCTTTGAAACCAGCCTTAAGAGAAGTGGGGGTGGAAATTGGATCGGCACCTCGTCCGTGAAAACAGCGATTTACTCCACGCGGGCTCACCTCAAAACGGGGCTTGATGTCCAGGAATCACCCTTGCAAATAACTATTTCGCCCGTTGATCATAGTGAGTGCTCAGTTGAATTCAACTCAAACTGACGATCAGTTCGTCGCCCAGTCCGTTGCGGATTCCCAACAGGCTGAATCGAGCAACCGGAATGAATCGTCAAACCTTTGGAAAAGCGTTCGGGAAAAACTGGAACTACCTTTGGCAGTGACCGCAGGTGCGGCTTTGTTGGTCGGATGGTTGGGAAGTTTGACTAACGTGATGCCCTCGTCGGTGAGTTGGGGATGTTACTTGGCTTGCTATCTGTTGGGAGGATTCTATGCAACGGCGGATGCGGTACTCGATCTTCGTCGATCGAAATTTCGCATCGATTTTTTGATGATCGTCGCCGCCTTGGGGGCCGCTTGGTTGGGGCGCTGGGGCGAAGGAGCATTGTTGTTGTTCTTGTTCTCATTGGGACACGCCTTGGAAAGTTTTGCCTTGGGACGGGCTCGCAGTGCCATTAAATCGCTGGGGGAATTGACACCCCGAACGGCGATTCGTATCGACGGCTCCAAACAACAAGAGCTAAGTGTCGATGAATTGCAAATTGGTGATACGGTTTTGGTCAAACCCAACTTTCGGGTTGCTGCTGATGGTGTCGTTGTTCAGGGAGCAAGCAATGTCAATCAAGCCCCGATTACCGGTGAAAGTATCCCCGTTGACAAGTGGGCATTGGCCAAATCCGAATTCGAGGCAACTCCAATCGAATCGATTCCGCAGGAACATCGTGTCTACGCTGGGTCGATCAACGGCAGCGGTTCCCTGCACGTCCAAGTCACCAGCCTGGCCCAGGATTCAACTCTCGCCCGAGTGGTGCACTTGGTCAACGAAGCCAGTTCACAAAAATCACCGACTCAGTTGTTTGCCGACCGCTTCGAGCGCGTATTTGTTCCGGTGGTCTTGATCTTTGTGACGCTGTTGTTGTTTGCTTTTGTGCTGATCGATGAACCGTTTGCGGATTCGTTTTATCGAGCGATGGCGGTATTGATTGGGGCCAGTCCCTGTGCTTTGGCCATTTCCACTCCCAGCGCGATCCTCAGCGGAGTCGCTCGCGGTGCCCAATCCGGCGTGCTGATTAAAGGAGGCGGGCCACTGGAGAAGTTGGGTTGTATCACCACGGTGGCTTTCGATAAAACCGGAACGCTGACCAATGGCGATCCTCACTTGACCGATGTCATCCCGTTGAACGGATCGACCGAATTGGATTTGCTGTCAATCGCTATTTTAGCCGAACGGCAAAGTGATCACCCGTTGGCCGCCGCCGTCGTAAAAGACGGCCTGCTCAGGTTGTCCCAACTCCAAGCAGAAAGTTTTGAAGAAAATCGCTCGAGCGTCGATCGAGTGCGAAGTGTTACGGGCAAAGGGATTGTCGCACAACTGGCCGATGCTGAGATTAGGGTCGGGAACTTGAGCCTGTTTGACGATTGGGAACATCGACACTCGACCGTGCTAATCGATACCATTGAATTGTTGCAATCACAAGGCAGAACGACGATGCTGGTTGCCCACGATGGTAAAATTTTGGGGGTACTTGGATTGATGGATACGCCTCGCCAAAATGCAGCAGCTGTCGTGAGGCAATTGCGAAAACTACAAGTCGATCAAATAGTGATCCTGTCCGGAGACAGCCAAACGGTGGTCGATGCCATTGCTCAGGAACTTAATATCGATAAAGGCTACGGTGGCTTGATGCCATCCGAAAAACGAAATCGGTTGCTGCAACTTAAAACCGCGACTGGCAACTCGAAACCCATAACCGTGGCGATGGTCGGTGATGGAGTCAATGATGCACCGGCATTGGCTACCGCTGACGTCGGCATTGCCATGGCGGCTGCGGGTTCGGCGATCTCACTGGAGACTGCCGATGTGGCTCTGATGGGTAACGACCTGCAACGGATCGGGTTTGCTATTGGGCTCGGACGAAAAACCAGCCAGATCATCAAGCAGAATATTTGGATCAGTCTCACCACCGTCGTGATTCTAGTTCCGCTCTGTCTGATGGGCCTTCAAATTGGTTGGGCAGTTGTATTTCATGAAGGCTCAACCGTGGCGGTAGTCTTCAATGCCCTGCGGTTGCTGATGCTGCGAGATTCGTTTGCCGAAGAAACACGATACGATTTATCCAATTGAGGTTTATTGAATCTTATCAACATCAGGCGATACTCTTGTCCCTGTTGCTTTATAAGAATGCTAAAATCTCTTCGAACGAATCAGCCCGGATTTAAATGAGTCCAGCGATGATGGGCGGGGTGATCTTGATTGACGGCAACAAAAATCCCGGACCCTCGCGCTGTAAGCTGCTGTATTCGATCGCCCGCCGGATTCAGCGGCCCCAATTCACATCGAACGGAAGCCTTTCGTTCACCCAGTTCCACAATTTCGGCAACCAGCAACAGACATCCATCGGATGGCGAGGGAGCCAAAAAGTCGACTTGGTATGTCGCGGTGACGCAACCGGGTAGTTCATGACGCTGGTGCACCTGCATCAAATTCCAACAAGCCGTCCAGTTCATTTGGCAATCGAGTAACGCTCCCAAAATTCCACCATTGACCGTTCCACTAAATGCCTGGTGATGAGAAGCGGGGCGAAAATACCCGACCAATCGATCGTGAGGTACAGAAGAAGAAAGCATTGAAGGTACCTGCTGATGGGACAGATGATCCACCCATTGCCGAACTAAGTTTGTCTTTAAGACAAAACTCTTCAACTGCAGCCCTTGTCGATTGGCCGGACCGCAACCAAAACAGATCGAGTTCGGCGCGAGTTCATGCTGTAGACATAACGCCGAATTTTCCAAGTTGCGAAAGTCGAACAAAGGTTCAACCATCTCTCGGATCCTCCGTAGAAAAGTCCCGGCCTAAACGACAGGCAAACCAAACGGCGGCCCCAACCAATATCATCAGTCCCGCACCCAGCCAATAGGGAAGCATTAAGTTAAACTTGAGCAGCGGAATGCCCAGTGCGGAACCAGCAATTCGTGCCAAGGCACTGACGCTTTGCCCGACTCCCAACACCTTTCCCTGCTGCCGAGGATCTGTCCAACGAGACAACAACGAATAGAGGCTGGGCTGCAAACAACTGTAACCGGCCACGATTACCCCCAAGGAGATGAACAACCAATTGACCGAACCAATCGAGGCGGCATATCCAATCAAGCCAAACCCCACGACTTCGATCCCCGCGCCCGCGACGGCCAGGTTTCGCTCGGAAACTCGCTTGGACAATCGACGCACAATTCCCCCTTGAACAACCGCCACCAACAAACCGATTGCAGCGTAGGTCAAACAGATCTGTTGGTACGTGAATGTAAACGGAGCTTGAGCAAAGTTATCCGAGCCCTTAATTAATAAACTGAGCGTCGTTTCAAATTTTGAGAACGTGAAAATGCAAAGAAAGAATCCCAGCAATAACCAAACGATCGCGCGACTACTTAATGCCGCCTTCCAAGGTTGCAGATCCCACCAACGATGTCGATCCGGAACCACATCGCGATTTAACGATTCAGGCAACAGAAAAATCGCCATGAAAAACGCGATGGCCGATAACCCGGCTGCAATGAAACCGGGGCTGGCACCTGGATCGCCTTGCCCATCACTGGCAACAGCGAAATAGGCAAAAAGCGGGCCCAAGGTGAATCCGAGTCCAAATGCTACCCCAATCAAAGCCATGCCACGCGTGCGATTTTCCTTGTCGGTCGTATCAGCGATATAGGCTTGTGCCGTGGGGATTGTAGCACCGGCAATCCCCGCCCCAATCCGAGTGATAAACAAACCCGTCAAGCTTTGATAGATTGTGGCGACCCCAAAAAGCGTATAAAAAACCACGCTTCCAAACAGGCCAATCATCAACACAGGTCGACGGCCAATCCGATCCGATAAACTACCCCAGATGGGAGCGAATACGAATTGCATGATCGAGAAACTGGCCATCAGCAGGCCAATCATCAATCCGCTGGGATCGGTGTCGTATTGATCGGCATAGAGCGGAAGCAGCGGTAAAACGATACCGAACCCTAATAGATCAATGAAGACAGTGAAAAAAATAACAACCAGTGAGCCGCGACGGGGAGCCGTCAATTCGGTTAGCTTCAACTCTGAGTCTGGCAAATCCCGCCCGGGCTCGTTTTCTATTTTAGACATCATAAGATGGTTAGGCTAATCCCAACGCATTATTGATCAAGCCCAGAGTTGCTGGTGTTTTCAGCGACAATTTACCGAAACCGGGCAAGGCACCCGCCTCAATCGCTGTTGATTGAGTGTCATGATAGTCGGAGATCAGCATCACCGGAGTTGAAAGGGTATCCGCATTTAGTTTTAAGGCGGTTAAAATTTCCATTCCGGGAGATCCATCGGCATCCAGGACTCGGTTTATTAAGATCAAGTCAAATTGCTCGCGCTGACACGACTCCATCGTCGTCAGGCGCGAATCGGCCTGATAAACTTGCGCATCCAGGTTCGATTCAATCAAGTCCTTAATGGCATGATGGTCAGCAAAACATTGGCCGACGTCGAGTACCTTTTTTGTCATGTAATAAAGCTCCTAAATGCCGGACTGATCGCCGAATGTTGGTGAAAAAATGGCGAAATCCTACGATAAGGATGGATTCGATCACGCTAAAATGCTGTTTTGAACCTTTCAGCGAGTTGGGTGAAAACAACAACCGCCTCTTAAACTTGAAACCGGCAGGAGCCGCACCTCGCTGTAATGTATCGTTCAGTCCCTCTACCGTCAATTCCGCCAATGAGAACCTTCGCCGATAAAAATTTCCGAAAGCGGTTGCGTTAAACCGCAATTTAGGCTATAATCTCCATCGAAATTCACCGAAATTTCTAGGATCTCTAAAATTTTGCTCAGAAATATTGACCATGGCAGTCCCCAAAAGAAAACAATCTAACGCACGCACAGGTAGCCGACGAGCCCATGACCGGCTGAAAGCCAAACAATTGACAATTTGTTCCAATTGTAGCGCTGTAATTCCCTCCCATGTCGTATGCCCTAAATGCGGGTTTTACATGGGTCGCGTCGTCGTCCCACCCAAAGAACAAGCGGACGTGTAACCTTCTTAAATGGGACCTTTCAAGTACCGATTTGACCGAGTCGAAGATTATATTCATCACCGTCCTCCCTATTTGATGGTCGGCTCGATCATTTCGATTGAAGCTTCGCGGATTTTAACCAAAACCGAGTTGTCAGCTGATCAATTTCCCTTCGCCGGTCATTTTCCAGGTGCTCCGATCTTGCCGGGTGCAATGATGCAAGAAATGACCACCCAGTCAGCGGGAATATTAATTGCAGCTGAGTACAATCCGATGTCGGAATTTGACACGCACGACCCGTTCCACAATCCTTTCGCTTTAGGTGTTTTGGTCAAAGTAATGCAATCCCGCCATCGTAGTTTTGCTCGTCCAGGGGATACGTTGATCGCGGAAGTGTCATTGGATTCGATGCAGGGAGACGTCTTCGAATTCCGGGGTAAGGTCACGTTGGGAGGGCGCTCGATTATGTCCAATCATTTTCGACTGGCCAATATTCCCTCTGAACTACTTCAGGGATTGAATTGAGTCCAGAATTTGATTGGGGCGTAGGCGTTTCCGGAAAGGCTTTGAATTTTTTGCCAGGCGTTACGAATAAAACGCCGACCCTAATTTTTTCAACTTTTCTATTGTAGTGCATTGCGAAGCTTGCACTACAAATCTGGTATTCTGGATCTTCAAGGACTAATTTTCAAGTCTTAGTAAGCAACCCCCGCAATCCACATTCCGTCCGAGGCCAATATTTTGACACTCCAACGCTTGATCGGAACGGACGAAGCGGGCTATGGGCCGAACTTGGGGCCGCTGGTGATCGGCTGCAGTTGCTGGGAAGTTGCGAGCGAACGGGATGCGAATCTCGATCTCTATCAACGTCTTGCTCCGTTAGTCACCAACACCGGCAAGCCCTCCACCTCGACTCCCTCGACCGGCAACCACATTCAGATCGCTGACTCAAAACAAGTTTATCGGTCGGGCAACTTGGAGCGATTGGAGCGAAATGTTTTGGCAATTATCGGATCGATGGAAGGAGGGATACCCAATGACGGTTTTGAATTGTTGCGGCGGTTGATACCGGAGTCAGACTGGAAAGCCTTGATCAACACCTTTTGGCTGACCCCTTTTCTCTCGATCGATCGTGACGAACTCGATCCAATTCCTTTTCCGATTGTTGCAAAGCGGCATGAAATCGGAGGTTTAGCGGCTGAATTCAAAAAGCAATGCGAAACCGCAGGGGTCAGGCTATCGAAGATTCAGTGCCGCCTGATTTTGCCCACTGCTTTCAATCAATTAATGAGCGGGTGGGGGAATAAAGCGGACCTGTTATCGCATTGTACGATCGGCTTGGTTCAAGGGGTTTTGGAGAATAATCCAGCCCTTGCTGTCGATATTCAATGTGATAAACATGGTGGCCGGAACCACTATGCGGGTCTGATTCAACATTTTTTCGGAGATGGCTTGGTCGTTGTAGAAAGTGAAACACGGGAGGTCAGTCGGTACCGATTTCGGATGGACGAATCGCCTGCAACGATTACTTTTTTGGCTCGAGGAGAATCTTTTTTGCCGATTGCTTTGAGCTCAATGGTGGCCAAATACTTGCGTGAGTTTTTGATGAAACTGTGGAACCGTTACTGGCAATTCCATCGATCGGGCATCAAACCGACCCAAGGCTACCCGGTAGATGCTCGACGTTTTCTGTCAGACATTCAGGAAGTTCTTGATGCAATGAACGTGCCGCTTGACACGATCTGGCGCCGGAAATAAGTCGGACGGCAGAAAACTCAGAACGGCAGAAACGCCGTTCGACTGATGCCTTCGCCCCGTTCGCTGCTGAGCATGATTGAGACATTTTTAGGATCTTTAATTAGATGACGCGGTTTGAATTTGGCATCAATTAGAAAAATCCCCGCCGCCCCCGAATTTCCAATGTTTTCGATAGAAGAGAAATCCAATGATTCCAAAAAGACTGGCGTGGGGTCGGTCCATGCGGAAGCGAATTCGATTCCCAAATCAAGGACAATCGCCGTGCGAGTACGTTCATCCTGAATCTCGTCCAAGCGTGGGGTGACTCGATCAATTCGATAAACGGCAGTCGCGCCCTCAATAATTTGAAAGCAGCTTTGAGGAACTCTTGCCTTGGAATTTCCAGCGGACGAATCATCGTTCCTATCCTCCGCTGGCGTCTGAGCCATTGTGTTGGCAATTGAAAATACCTGCGGGATCGATTGAGCGACCTCAAGGTTGTGGGGGCTGTCCCATGGCTCGGAAAAGTTAAACCGCTGGTAGAGTTCTTGCTCACCGAGGAAAGGCAGCAGGGCAACTCGCCAGCTGAATTGATCAGGGATCTGGGGATCGCTATAGTATGATCGACTTGCTGGAAGCGTTCCGTGTTTTTCATGGTAGGCTTCCAGTGCCGAGGCGACCTGTCTCAGCTGCTCTTTCCTGGCTTCCAAATAAAATGCTTGCCTGGCATCGGACAAAACGGCGTTAATTAAGGGTTTCGTGCTGGAGGGTGTTTTTAATTGAATTGATATCTTTGATTCCCGTTGGAAATAGTTGAGTAGATCTTTTTCCTTGATTTCGGCGGCAAAATCACTAAATACCGAAGACAATTCGGACTCGAAACGTCCTGGACTGGAGGAAGCACCGATCCCCTCGGGAATCAACATTGAACTCCAGTCCATCCCTATGCCATTGGAGTTATTTGGAGAAGATAAGCTTGAAGTAACCAATTTCATCATTTGCTGGGCGTCTTCGGGCCGATTAAAATCCAAATCAACCTCAAATAGCTGCGTATGATTCAGAAAAAGGTTCCAACTTCCTCCTTGTAAAACCTCAGGAAGCCGAGCCAAAGACTGGCCTGTGTCGCCAAACCGCGCCATCAAACCTAGGATTGATTCGAGCGATCGCCGAATCGGACGTATCGCCAACGCACCTTGAATATCTGCGTTCGCGTCGGTTTCCTGCAGCATGCGAATCAACTCCATGTTCAATTTAGTCAAATCACCCAGTTTGGCCAATTGTTGCTCCGACGCGATTGCCAAACGGTTGGGCGACAGCTCTCTCAACTTAAGACCTGCACTAAGTTCAGAACCAAGCCCTGAAGTTTCTGAGCCAGACTGAGACCGACCACTCACAATTTTTTCAATGCTGTCACTTTCGAGGCCCGAATTATAGTCAACGATCAACACGATAGCGGATTGTTGGAAATCGCCGTTGATCACGATTTGATCACGATCGAAAACCACCCAAACTTTTTCGATTTTCTCCAAATCAGCCAATTGGTGGCCAACGATTTCTGCCATTTGGTTCCGCAACCATTCAATCAGCTGCACTGATTCAGATTCGCCGAATGAATGCATTGCGTTCAGGATCGTGGGGATTTTTAGTGAGATGACTGCAAAATGATCTTGATGCAGAAAATCGATCTTCTCGATTCCCATTTCATCATTCAAATCGTTCAAATCGACTTGCTGGGGCGCGTCCAGTCCAACGCCATTGCCCATAAATTCCGGTTTTTGGTCGGATACCTTTCGCGGTTGCCCTTTGATATCCTGGGGTTCGCAGCCGCTGATTGCCAATATTAAACCGATCACCATTGAAATCCCAATGATCTGAAAGGCGTTTTCGACTAAACCAATGAACAAAAATTCAGAATTCGAACGAGTTATCATTTCAATTTGGCTTGCATGCATAAAGGTATCTTAGACGTTTGTTGTAGTTAATACCCGAAACTCACAAAAAGAGTTGCAAGTTGAATTTAAATTAAAGGGTAACTGTTAACTTCATCGATTTCCAGGAGCCTTTTCAGATACTGCTGATTTAAATTAGCAGAGAGGCAGAGAGGCAGAGAGGGGGGCCAGCCAGTTGAACAGCGGACGCGACTGGAGCACAAACACTGTAAAAAGTCTTGCAACACCAATTTTCCAATTTTATTGGACGCTGATATCAAAAGTTTTTTTCAATTCTGTATTGGACTAAACGGCTTAATTTGATAGTTTACTTCCATCAGCATCGCGCGAGTGATAGCAGATGTAAAACGTCAAATCGGTAAATTGTGATCAAGCTTAAAGATTCCATCAGCCGATTTTAACTTTAATGAAATCTGTTCACCGATTTCAAATTTTTTTAATTCGATTTTTAAGGACTTTACCATTGCAGTTTAGTGTGGCCGGTTTTGAATTGGCCGCCGGACTGTTGACAAAGGACGTCACGAATGGATATACGAAACCAATTTGATATCAATGTGCATATTCGCTGGATGATTCGCCGAGACATGCCAGAGGTGCTCGATATCGAAAATTCAAGCTTTGAATTCGCCTGGTCGGAGGACGATTTTATCCGTTGCCTAAGGCAGCGGAATTGCATCGGCATGGTGGCTGAATACGATGAACGCGTTGTTGGCTTCATGATCTATGAACTGCACAAGGACCAACTCCATTTATTGAACTTCGCGGTTCGACCAGATGTCCGACGTCGGGGAGTGGGTGAGCAAATGGTCAACAAGCTAATCAGTAAACTTTCTCAACAGCGACGAAATCGAATCGTTTTGGAAATAAGAGAAACCAACTATGCGGCTCAAATGTTTTTTAAGAATTTAGATTTCTTGGCGGTTTCAGTACTAAAAGACTACTACGAAGATACCGTTGAAGATGCTTATGTGATGCAGTATCTTGTTCCTTGCGAGGAATCGAACGATTCGGCGATGCCAGTGAACCGCATTTCCCGCATCGCTGGCTAAACCGAATGTAACCGTTCACAGAAGCCGTCAAGTAAAGTCGCTGGGTTTCTCCGAAACGCAACGACTTTCAATGAATACGGCTACCAATCGAGGAAAATGCTGTAGTCGAAACATGTCTCCCAATCACACCTCGTTTTCGGCGAAATCGAGCGACATTTTCGAACCGTGAGAGGTCACACACGAATTAGCGTCACTCGAATTCTTCTGGATTTCTAATTGACTTACGATGGCCTTGAAAGTCTCGATTATCATTCCCGCCATCAATGAGGCTTGCCTGATACGAAAAGCGATTGCGCACGCTTTCCGGGCAGGTGGGGATGAAGTGATTGTGGTCGATGGCGGCAGCGACGATGATACCGTAAAAATGGCTGAAAGCTGTGGTGCGTTTGTCTATCATGATGTCAACGGTCGAGGCAACCAACTGAACCGGGGGGCTGAGGTGGCCCGCGGCGATGTATTCCTGTATTTGCACGCCGATAATTGGCTGGACGAATTAGCCTGCGATCAAATACGTACCTGTCCGCGTGAACAA
>JBGTHU010000292.1:0-17068 GCA_041745975.1 Mariniblastus sp. | reverse complement strand
CGAGTTGATCGAGGGATCGATCGCTCGATTGATCGGTGGACAAGCCCACGACAACGTCTTGTTTAAGATTCGAATTTGATTCGCTGAGAGTCGTGGTGACTGGTTTCTCATCACCCGTCGTTGTATCACCAGCCGCAATTGGTTGATTGGTATTGGAGACTAACTCGTACCTGACAATCACCAAGCTCAAAACCGCGGATAAGGTCGCCAGTGCCAAGCTCAAATTTCGCCAATGCCCCGCGGAAACAGATGCCGCAGTGGGGTGACGATCATTCTGTTGAGGGGAAGGAACCACCGAAGTGATAACCGAATTCAGTGAATTCACTGAATTCACTGAATTCACAGAGTTACGGCCGGCGGCAAAGCCTGCTTGGTAGATCAACTGGTCACGATCGAAAGTCGCCGCCGATAGCTTGCGAGCTTTCAATGTGGCCTCCAGTTGATTCAATTCATTGGGTAGTTCGAATTCGTGGGACATGTGGGCTCCATGATTAATTTAAGTTTTTGCAAGACTGCGACGTAACGACGATGAGCGGTGCTGGTGGAACAGTTGGTTAAGTCCGCAATTTCCTGCCAGCTCAAGCCGCTCCAAATCCGCAGCACAACCAATTCTCGTTCTTCCGCCGAGATTAGTTCCAGTGCCTCGGTCGCCGCATTCAAACGTTCTTGAAAATCAATTTGATATCTCGATCGCGAATTTTCATCATCTGCAATCAACAGACTGGCCAGCCGTTCATGGTTGGATCGTCGTTGATCCGATCGGCAGGCATTCAGCGCCTTGTTGCGGGTGACGCGATAGAGCCAGGCGACCGGTTGTTGTGGGAAACTGGGTTGATTGGCCAATTCGATAAATGCTTCTTGAACACAATCTTCGGCCCAAGAGGTCCACTGAGCCGCATACAACTCCAAGGCAGCAGCGTGTTGATCTAACAACTGTTGAAAGGAATGCAGTTCCATCGTGGGTGAGCCGGTTGGTAGATTAAGTCAGCAGCAATGAATTGCCTGATTATGACTAATAACACCGACCGCAAAGCGGATTCCCAAAAAAATTTATTTTTTTGGGGAAAAATCGTAAAGAAATGCCACGATCATTGTTGATCCAGCGGCATTTTCCCCGCCGCGATTTCGTCTTCATATTCATCCATCATCGGCCAATCGATGGCACAGGTGCCAAAGTCGGATCGATGCAGATACTCATTCAGTCGGGCCAGCGCCGAATCAATCAAGTCATTATCCTTGCGGAAAATGGGGCCGTGGCTGGGCAGCATCCACTTTACATCGCAATCGCGGATCCGTTTCAGCGATTCAATGAACGCTGGGATGTCGCTTCCATGGTGGGCATCAATCGCTCCCACCCCTCCGTCCCGGTAAATATTGTCGCCACTAAACAGCAACTCACCCAAACGAAAGACCAATTGACTATCGGTATGCCCGGGAGTCAACCAAACGCTCAACTCCAGATCACCAACCTGGATTGTATCTCCATCATGGATGAGTCGCTCGACTTCTACAGGCGGCATAATCATATCGATCCCTTGGGGTTCGATCAAAGCAAACGTCTTCAACCGGTCTCCGGTTTTCAATGGTTGGGCAGCCAAGGGGTGGGCCGCGACCGGACAACGCAAAATAGATTTGGCTTTCGCCAAACCCTGAATGTGATCGACATCGGCATGGGTCGCTATGATTCCTTGACAACCGGAAAATGGCAGGTCGATGTCGCGAATCATTTGAATGATCTCATCGACCGTTTCCTCATAGCCAATATCGATCATCACCCATTGGTCTTCCCAGTGAATGATGTACACATTGCACCCCAGCACCTGTTCCAATTGGTGATTAACCTCGATCACATGGGGGAAAATGTATTTGCGTTGGATCATCGTTGGTAGCGTATTTTCATATCGAGTTAAAAGTCACTTATAGCGGCTTACGCTGACGCCTGATCGGCGAAGAAAACAATTTTGGGAACAAATCTGCATGAACGCGTCAACCGTTACAAGAACCACTGATTAGATTCTAGGAAGTTTCATCCTCGATCGCAACCGCCGAGGGAACTCGACTGATTCCAGGCAAAAAACGTCCAGTCTTGGCCATGTAGATCCGATACTTATCTCCAAAAATTTGCAACGAATCATTCTCTTCCATCTGGGCCAACCGCCAATAGACCCAACAGAGGATCGGCAGGGTTAAAAGTGTGATGGCTGTCGGCCAATTGATAACGCTGCCTAACAAAAACAGGAAAAAACCGGTGTACTGGGGATGTCGAATAAAACGGTATAAACCTCGATCCGCCATGCGGTTTTCCTTGACGGCTTGGTAGAGTTGTCGCCACCCGACGATCGCCAAGATCGCTCCGGACAATACAAAAAATTGTCCAATGACGGTAAACCAAAATTGGGCCAATTCCAGATACTCCCAGTCGGGAGCGAATATGAGCGGCCACAAGTGTCCATTATAATGGATTTCGGCATCGGCTTGACTGCGTCCCAGCCAACCCATGACCCAATATGCGGTCAGCGGCACGCCGTACATTTCGGCGTATAATGCAATCACCCACGCTTGGGCCACCCCCGCCGATTTCCACTCCGTTTTTTTGCGGGGCTGAAGTATTCCAAACAAAAATATAGTCAGCAGTACAATGTAGATACCTACCATCCACCAATTGTAGTAACTGACCTGCAGGATGTTTTGTCGAAAGTATTCCATCATCGCCAAATGACCGTTTTTGATCTTTGTCGGGCAACCATCAACTTGGCGAATAACCATTTTTTCTGCATAATAAACGTAAGGCAGTGGTGCGACCGCAAAAATCGGGGTTTGCCTTAGCGGAAGCCGTCAAACGGCTTTCGGCCATAAAAACATGATTCGAAACTCTTGACCAGCTCCGCTACCTCAAAAATTTGCTGTAAAATACCATAAGGAGACTCAGAGATTATTTTTCATCGATTTACCGAAGCGGGTCACCGGTGCCCGCCGGCAAACGGTTACGATACACTTAATTTAGCGAGCTTCCAATCATTAAATTCCTCCCCCTGCATCTCGGCGGCCCATCGTTTTGGCTGGCGGCGTCAATCGTTTTGGTAAACCTACTATCACTGACCGCTGTATTCTCAGGGGCCGGAAACCGTGCGTTTGCTCAAGTTCATGATGAAACGAAAATCGAACTTTCTGGATTTTCGATCAGCGAAACGTTTATGGTTGCTGATGATCAGGAATTCGATCTGGATGAGCCGCACCTGTTGAAGATTGCCACCCGCACTTTTTTAACATCAAAGCGAAATCTTGCCAAATTTTCGGAATATACCTCGGACGTCACAGAAACGCAAATCGTCAACAACACGCCCGATTTTCGTATGCAAGTTTTCCAGCGGTGGGGGCGAGTTGACCGCACGACACGAATGATTAAACCGAATGCCGACACCGACGATCCGCTGCGGCGGGTCTTCTTGAATGAATGCAGGCTCAATGAAGGACAGCCTGTGGCGGTGCTCAGTTTCCAGGCTCCCAATAGTTGGTTGCAGCAAGACAACTTAAATCAACCCGTCAAGCTGTTGGGGTTTTTGTATGGCCGCATCAAGCTTCCAGGTTCTGATCAGATCGTCCCATTGTTGATTTCCAAATCGATCGCTTGGTATCCAGAAGCAGACAGCCAACCGTTGGGAGTAACCACAGCCCATGTATATTTGGCAAGTCAGGGTGTCGATATCGCCGGGCTTGAGACCATTCGCCGAGAACATGGGAAACGGATTGGTCGAAACGAAACGGAATTTTTCTATCAGTTTTTGCAAGCGGTGGAAAATTATCCAATTCCGGTTCAAGTCCCACGTTGGCAACCCTTAAAGCTATTGGCAAATTCCAGAAAAGGCCCGGGAAACGTCGTGCGTTTGGAAGGGAGAATCAAGCAGGTTTCTAAAGTGCGAATTCCTGATAAAAGTGTCGTGGAACTGACTGGATTGGATCACTACTATCAAGTCACCGTTTTTCCGGATCTTGGTCAAGACTCTGCCAACCCCCTGCCCGTCATCCCCGGTTTGGATGCAGCACCCCCTCCGATCGAAGTCACCGATGGGGACCAAAAAATCACCTACCAGCGGTTTCCGTTTACCGTCTGTTGTTGGAGATTACCCGACGGAGAAGACCCGGATAGTTTGTTGAACCGAAAGCTGGTAGTGGAGGGATTTTTCTATCGTTTTTGGAAATATGAATCGGAAATTAGTCAGCAACACGAAATCAGTGGCCAATTAAGTCCTTTAATCATTGCCAATCATTTTGAATTGCCCTCAATCGACTTGCGACCGCTGAATCAACTTTTTGGAAGTTTGCTATTTGTTTTTTTGGGCGTCGTCTTGATCCTCGGTTGGAATGGTTTTCGAGTGTGGCGGCGAAGACAAACTCGATTGCAGAAATTCAAGGAATCGCTCCCCGCACGTCTATCATGGCCAAGCGAAGATTGACAAAGCTAATAATCGTCGCCGACAAGCGATAATTAAAAATCGCGGTCGACCCGCGACTTGGTTGTTTTACTAGACTCGACCACCTTGGAATCCGAATCGCGCAATCATGATGGGGGGCGAAAACTTTGCAGCATTTGAATTGTACGTTTCAGGTCACAGGGAACTGGACTGATCACTTCCACGGATTCATGCGAAAGGGGATGTTGAAAGCGTATTCGGTGGGCATGTAGGGCTTGCCGCTGGAGCAGCGGCGTGGGAGCGGACTGGCGATTAAAGTCGCTTTCATCGACTTGCCGCCGACCGCTGTAAAGGGCATCACACAAAATGGGGCAACCAATATGAGCCAGATGGACTCGGATCTGGTGGGTGCGACCGGTTTTTGGGGCGACTCGCAATAAAGCGAATCCGGTGAACCGTTGTTCGACTTGATAAAATGTTGTGGCAGGGCGACCGGACGAATGATTCTCGCGAACCGCTTTCTTTTCGCGTTGATAAGGATGATCGCCAATCGGTCGATCAATCAAATCCGCATCGCGATCGGGTGCGGGGGAAACAATCGCCAAATATTCTTTTTCGATGGTTCGCTGGCTAAATTGTTGGGCCAGCCCCAGGTGGGCTTGGTCGGTTTTGGCAATCAGGATCACTCCGGTAGTGTCGCGATCCAGGCGATGCACAATTCCCGGTCGGTTGGCACCTCCGATTTGGCTGAGTTGCTGATAGCGATAGGCCAGGGCAGAAGTCAGAGTGCCGGACCAGTGGCCTTTGGCGGGGTGTACCACCATCCCTGCTGGTTTATCGACAGCCACGATGTGATCGTCTTCGAACAAGATTGTCAAATCGATCGCTTCGGGGATGGCGGCGGTCGGCTCCTGTTCTAAATCCAGCACTTCGACGATTTGGCCGACTTTTAAGCGAACCGATGATTTTGAGGGGCTTCCGTCGACCCGCACGGTATCGCGAGCGATTGATCGTTGGATCTTGACACGACTGACTTGGTCGAATCGAGCGACCAAAAACGCATCCAATCTTTCATTGACGGAAGTTGGAGGAACTTCAAATCTTGCCGGAAGGCCGCTGGGGTGGGAGATTTCCTCGTTCGGTCGGAAAGTGGGGTCGTTTGAATCTGTCTGGTCGGATTCATGATTCGATCCTGTTTTTTCCATTGTTGCATTTAGTTTGATGGATTCTTGTTCGATTTTCGATAATGGTTCAACTCAAAACGCCCCACCCTCCCCCAGCGAATCGCTTTGGCGAACCACAACTTCGAGAACCGTTGCGTTTTTTTTGATCGTCACCTTGAACAAAGACCGCGATTGATGATACCCTAAGGAAATTTTATTAAGTCAGCTGAATAATGCAATTCGACTGAAAAAAACTATTTTTTTAATAAGAGAAAAAAAGTGCCTCGACGCGACGACATTCAATCCATCATGATTATTGGCTCTGGCCCGATTGTAATAGGTCAGGCCTGTGAGTTTGATTATTCCGGGACTCAGGCTTGTAAAGCGTTACGTGAAGAAAGCTATCGAGTGATCTTGGTAAATTCCAATCCAGCCACGATTATGACCGATCCGGGGATCGCTGATCGCACCTACATCGAGCCATTGGATTGGCAGATTCTGGAAAAGATTATCGCTGCCGAGCGTCCCGATGCCTTGTTGCCGACTCTCGGTGGTCAGACCGCATTGACGCTGGCCATCGAACTGGAACGCCAGGGCGTGCTGAAAAAATATGGCGTGGAAATGATCGGAGCCAACGCCGATGTGATTGACAAAGCGGAAAACCGAGATCGATTTCAAAAGGCGGTACATAAAATTGGTTTGGAGACTTGTCGTGGACGCACGGTACAAACATTGGAAGAAGCCCGAAAGGTTTTAAACGAGGTCGGTTTGCCCTGTTTGATTCGGCCCAGTTTCACCATGGGAGGAAGCGGTAACTCGATCGCCTACAATCGAGATGACTTTGAAACGCTGGTTCGCCGAGGGCTAGACCTTTCCCCTACCACTGAAGTCCTGGTAGAGGAATCAATCATCGGCTGGAAAGAATATGAAATGGAGGTAATGCGCGACAAAGATGACAATGTCGTGATCATCTGTTCCATTGAAAATTTTGACCCGTTGGGAATTCACACCGGAGTCTCGATCACCGTAGCTCCTGCTCAAACACTTTCGGACAAGGAATATCAGCGGATGCGAGATGCCTCGATTGCTGTGATTCGAGAGATCGGGGTGGAAACCGGAGGTTCCAATATTCAATTCGCCATCAATCCTCAAGACGGACGAATGATTGTTATCGAAATGAATCCGCGAGTTAGTCGCTCGAGTGCGCTGGCATCGAAAGCAACCGGGTTCCCAATTGCCAAAATTGCAGCGAAACTGGCTGTCGGATACCGCTTGTGGGAACTTCCCAATGACATTACGAAAGTCACTCAAGCTTGTTTTGAACCGACGATCGATTATGTGGTCACGAAAATCCCACGTTTCACTTTCGAAAAATTCCCAGAAGCCGATTCGACGTTAATGACTCAAATGAAATCAGTCGGTGAGACGATGGCGATCGGCCGAACCTTTCGCGAATCGTTCCAAAAAGCCCTGCGTGGATTGGAGGTCGGCAGTTTCGGTTTTGGATGCGACAAGAAAGATCTGTGGTATAGCGACGAACGGCCCGATCTGGATACCATTCGTGGTAAACTTTCCGTTCCCAATGCCGATCGTCCATGGTACCTGCGGTATGCAATCAAGGCGGGAATGACTCGCCAGCAGATTTTCAATTTGACTTTTATCGACCCATGGTTTCTTGACCACTTGTTCGGAATTGTCGAAATCGAAGACCGATTGCGACAAACCGATTTACAAAACGTTTCCCTGGAGTTGCTGTTGGAAGCCAAACAAGCCGGTTTTTCCGACCGACAACTCTCGCATATTTGGGAAACCAGTGAGCTCCAAGTGCGACAGCACCGCAAGGACTTAGGAGTCATCGTCACGTTCAAGTCCGTCGACACTTGTGCGGCTGAATTCGAGGCCTACACTCCCTACTACTATTCGACCTATGAGCAAGAAGACGAAACACCTGCCAAAACTAACAAACGGCGAATTATGATTTTGGGCGGCGGACCGAATCGGATTGGACAGGGGATTGAGTTCGATTACTGTTGTTGTCATGCCAGTTTCGCCATGCGAGAAATGGGTTTCGAATCGATCATGGTCAACTCCAATCCGGAGACCGTCAGCACCGACTACGACACCAGCGACTTGCTGTTTTTCGAACCTCTGACCGTTGAAGACGTCTTGAACATTTGTGATCGAGTGCAACCGGATGGAGTGATTGTACAATTCGGCGGCCAAACGCCGCTTAACCTGGCACGCTCGCTGGCAGCTGCTGGGGTTCCGATTATCGGTACCCATGTGGATACTATCGATGCGGCTGAAGATCGCGAGAAATTTCAAAAGCTGTTACATGAGCTGAAACTCAAGCAGCCTCCCAATGGAATCGCGTTGACATTGAGTGGAGCTCGAGAAGAAGTTGCCAAGATTGGATACCCGGTTCTTGTGCGTCCAAGTTTTGTACTGGGCGGACGGGCGATGGAAATTTGCTATGACAAACATCAATTCGAACGGTTTGTGATGGAAGCCCTGCTGGTTTCCGCAGGCCAACCTGTGCTGATCGACAAGTTTCTGGAAGACGCGATCGAAGTCGACGTCGATTGTATCGCCGACGGAACTGATGTCGTGATCGCCGGGGTGATGGAGCATATCGAAGAAGCAGGCGTCCATTCAGGTGACTCGGCTTGTTCGATTCCCACGGCCACTTTATCCCCTGAGACCTTAGACGAGATTCGACGCTCGACCAAAGCGATGGCACTTTATTTGAAAGTGATTGGATTGATGAATGTGCAGTTTGCCATTAAGCGAGACAACGGGCAAGATGTCGTCTACGTGCTGGAGGTTAACCCGCGAGCCAGTCGCACCGTTCCTTTTGTTGCCAAAGCAACCGGCGTCCCTATCGCTGCGATCGCCGCCAAGGTGATGGCAGGTAGCACACTGGCCGAGTTGGGTATGACCGAAGAACCGGTTCCCAAACATGTTTCGATCAAGGAGAGTGTTTTTCCGTTTCGAAAATTCGCTGGTGTTGATATTGTGCTGGGGCCAGAAATGCGAAGCACGGGCGAGGTGATGGGAATCGCGGAAACGTTTCCACTGGCATTTGCCAAGTCCCAATTGGCCGCCGGTATCAAGTTGCCCGCACACGGACGCGTTTTTATCAGCGTTGCCAATCCCCATAAGCAACGAGCGATTGCCATCGGGCAGGAGTTGCAGGAGTTGGGCTACCAAATATTAGCGACCAGTGGTACCGCCGATTTGTTGGAACAAGCGGGAGTACCGGTGCAGCGGATCAAAAAAATCATCGAAGGGAAACCAAACCTGATCGATCAATTGAAAGATGGCACGGTTGATTTGATTTTGAACACTCCCAGCGGCAAAGGGGCTCGTACCGATGAAGGAACGATTCGTGCCACCGCCGTTCAACAGGGGGTTCCCTGTATCACCACCATTCAAGCCGCTGAGGCAGCGGTGCAAGCGATCAAAGCACTCCGTACCGAACCACTTACCGTTTCCGCCCTCCAAGATCGACTGGCAGATGTACCCAACCCACTGGCGGAAACAAGAGCCAACGATTAATCAACCAGGAGCAGTGACTTAACGAAAGACTCTCAGCCCGCTCTGGCAAATGGAGGGGTCTCAAACAGGTCGGCGTGGATTGGATTGTGCACGATGTGATGGGCAATCCGTTCGGCCATCGCCCCAATGGTCATGTAGGGGTTGACCCCCAACGAAGTTGGCATTATGGATCCATCGGCAACATACAACCCGTGATGAATCTTGGGTTGACGATCGTAGCCGCATGATTCATGGGCCATGTCATAAACTTGCCCCATGTGATTTAGTGGACCGCAGCACGGATCGTCCGACATGCGGCAACCCCCCAAGGGATGAACCGTGACTAAGTTGTCGCCAAAAAGTTTCAGTCGCTTGTATCTACCTCCGTGAGCTTTTGCCAATCTATCAAACTCGTCAAACACCATATAGCGGTAGGGGCTCTCTTTCATCCCTTCCCAAACGACCTGATAGCGACCGTCTTTCTTTTGAATTTTTCCCTGGTGACCGTCATGCCCCATCCCCAGCATCACCATCGATTTGTTTAACTGGGGATCGCGCAACAACAGTGTAAACAAATTGCTGACCCCTCGAGGAATGGCGGCTTCTTGGATCAATAACCGCCGACTGATTTCTATATCGCGGTAATAATTCAACGAAGTCTGAACGGTGGGGCCGACCGGTGGACCGCAATCATGATAGGCGCCGTATCCGCCGATTTGAGTTTTCTCCGGCACATCCATGACAAATCCGACGGTATCCCCATTGCCCGTCCAGTAATTCCCAAGCGCGGGCGAGAATTGGAATCGATCATTCTGTGATTCCAAAAGCAACGCCGCCGAATGTGGACTACCCGCACCCAAAATGACCATTCGCGTGTTGATTATCACCGGATGACGAGTGATTTTGTTTTCAGTGTCGTCGACGTATTCAGCCAAGATCTGATAGAAACCCTCTCGTTTGACGATTTTCAAAACTTCCATTTGAGTATACATTTCCGTACCATTTTGCTTGGCAACGGGGAGGTAGTTCATCGTCAACGTATTTTTTGCCCCAATGTTGCAACCATTGATGCAGCATCCGCACAAGGTGCAAGGACGCTGGACCATTCCCTGTCGGTTTCGCAATTGATCGTCCAGATAACGGTAATCATACATGACTGACACGGGTGGCAGATCAAAAAAATCAGGATTGGAATTCATGCGCTGGGCGGCCAGGCGGCGACTGCGAACTTTGGGAGTTTGGTCAAGTGGTGTACGGGTCATGCTCAGCGATTGGGCCACCATGTCAAAATAAGGGCCCAAGACGTCGACATCTTGCAATGCAACCGGCCACTCCGATTGCTGAAAGACATCCGGGTGGGGCCGAAGGGCAATACTGGCATTGATCAACGAACCGCCTCCCAAGCCATTCCCTGAGAGAATGTTGACTTGTTCATTCATCGAGATGTCGAATAACCCCAACGGCTGGCTTCGCTGGCCTTTGGTCGGGCCGGTTAGAGACGCTGTCGCATTTCTCATCACGTCGGGAAATTTATCCGGAAAGGTACCCGGAACCCACTCCTTGCCACGCTCCAAGATGCAAATTCGATGATCATTCTTTAAATATTGCGACAGCCGGGCAGCAGTCACCGAAGCCCCATAGCCAGAGCCAATGACCACGACCCCAAAATGGATTTGGTGAAGATTTTCTGTGGTCGCGAACAGTGATCGGGTTGGGTTGGACAGACGACCTCCGTAGGCGTGCAAGCTGTTGGCATAGTCTCGGGCTGCCCGCTCTTTGAAGGGCGTGTCGTAAGATCGCATTCGCTGACGAATCGGTTTATCACGACCGCTCCGACCATCAACTTGGTTGGCTTGAGCGGCGGACGCCAGGCTTCCGCCGGATAACAAGGCAGTGGTTCCGGCTACTGTTTTCAACAGACTGCGACGAGAAATGATCGATAGCGAACCTTTTTCGGTACCCGTTGATTTCGAGGCGTTTGGTGTCGACGAAACTTGCTCAGGCATGGAACACTTGTTGGATGAAATTCGTGGGATGGATTGAAGACGCCTGCAAACGCTTGCGTGATAGACGTTGTTTGAAAATGGGTCGGACTTTCACCGGCCAGAAGGTAGATGCCTGGAGAAATTAACTTAACCGTTCACGTGTATTTGTCGCTTTGCCACCCGTGAACAGTTACATGTTAACTCGCTTATTAAGCTGGTCTAAAGGGCAATCTTCCTTTTCATCGAGATTCCGATTGAAGCGATTTTAACCAATAATCAAATCATCATCATTTGAACGGCTTGTGTTGCGCCCTGTAGGGATTATGAAACGTGTACCAACCAGGCAAAGTTTGCGGATGACAGCATCCGGGGAAGGAGCATTGGCAAAAAAAAGAGCAAAAAAATCAGCGGCCATTAAAAACCGATTGTAGACTTCCGCGATAGGAGTCTTCCCAACCGACAAGGATTGATCGTTCGATGAAATCGTTCACCCTCATTCGACAACCAGGTTTACCGCCGCTGAAGAACCGGACGCTGTTGGCGTTTTGTTTGACGGCTGGGATTCTGTCATTGTTGCTTACGGGCTGCCATCGCTTTCAAATTCCGGCGATTGATCCAACCGGAAATCGAATCTTTGCTTCCGGCCAGAGTACTTCGATTTTGTCTCCGCAATCCAGTCAGCGATCGGGAGGATTGTTGAGTCGTTTGCATCAAGGCAAATCGAATCAACCTTCTTTCGATCAAGCCTTTCAACCGGCTCCCCTGTCTTCCAATCCGTTTTCGTCGGCTCCGTTGCCTGCCGGTCCGTCGCCGGTACCGTCAGCCACAACGCCACTATTAGGTGGATTGCAGCCGACTCAACCCGCTTTTCAGCATCCTCCCGATCCACAACCGTGTGATCAAAAGGGGCATTTTCAACATGCTGGCTTCCAACGCTCCAAGCACTTGATCCCCAAACCGACCGGTGCCAAAACGGCTGGGCAGAAAGGTGAGCTATTAATGTCGCCGTCGAAGATTATTGCACCGGTCGGGAGCGAGGTCGTGGTCTTGGCCGGTATTTGCGGCTCCGACGGTTATTTTGTAAAAAATCAACCGCTGGAATGGATGCTTTCCAATGACAGCGTGGGTCAGATCATCGAAGTCGGTGGGATGCAACATGCGGCCTTCAATAAAATTGTTCCACCGACCGCAGAAAAACGGAGTGGCCAATATGCCAAAGGCCGCACGGGGCTAAAAAACGTGGTGCTCACCCGAGGAACGCCAACCCCCTGCGATGACATTGAATTGCGAGAGGGACAAACCTACATTAGTGTCATGTCCGCGTCGTCGGGGACATCTTATATCACCGGTTACGCACCCCAAGCCGAAGGTTGGGATCGCCGCATTGCATCGACCATTATCCATTGGGTTGACGGCGTCTGGGCGATTCCCGTTCCCAGTACTGCGACGGTCGGAACGGTACAACCACTGACGACGTTGGTCAGCCAAACCAGTGGTGCCGGTGGTATCGAGGGTTGGAAAGTTCGTTACGCGATTGTTGGGGGTGCGGCTGCCGAATTCGTTCCCACGGCTTCTCAAACCGCCGAAGCGGTTACAGGTAAAGACGGACAAGCGACCGTGCAAATCCGACAACAGGCCGGAAATCTCGATCCGGGCGCGACCCAAATTCGTGTCGATGTGATTCGGCCTCAACTCTTCGGGCAGCCCGAGTTGGTGGTCGAAAGCGGAATCACCACCGTGACTTGGAGTGCCCCCGCGTTGACCATCCGAGCCATCGGCCCGCGGACAGCTGGTGTCGATGAATCGTTCAATTATCGAATTGAAGTTAGCAACCCCGGTGACCAAGTTGCGCGTGATGTCATGGTGCGAACCAAAGACCTGGACGATGCGTTGGAGTACATCTCAGCGACGCCCAAGCCGACTGAGTTTGGCAAACAGTTGGAATGGCAATTGGGTGAAGTGCAGCCCGGTGCTCCCCCCAAAATTGTCGATGTTCAATTCAAAACCAGCAAGCGAGGCAACGTGGGATTATGTTTTGAAGTCGTATCGGCAACTGAGCGATTAGCTACCGAAGCCTGCACTCAAACGGAGATCCGACTTCCTTGTATTGGATTCACGATCGATGGACCCAACTTCGCTCGCGTGAATGACTCGTTGACGTTCCGTATGAATATTCAAAACCAATGTGATGAACCGCTGAACAACTTGCGACTTAGGTTTCGTCATGATGAAGGATTGCTGCATCCCGGTTTTAGCAATCCCGAGACGTTCCAACTGGAACGTTTACAGATCAATGACTCGACTTCTCTGCCGATCACCTTACTGGCTCAGTCGACTGGTTTACGATGTTTTGATGTCGAAGTCACTGCCGACGGTGGGCATTCGGCCACTGCGAGGTGGTGTGTCGAAGTCGGCGAGCAAGCGCTGGAACAAATCCGCGATCAAATCGGATTGGAGGTCGTCGGCGGATCAGAAATGACAGTCGGCGAGACATCGCTGGTGACCATTCGGGTCACCAATCGCGGAAACGTGGCCCTTGATGGTGTGTTGTTGACCAATCGATTTGCTGCTTCGATCGTCGCCGTCGATATGACTCAGGGGTTGCAATTCTCTTGGGCACCCGACGAACGAGAAGGGAATGAACAACTGTTCGTAAGCATCGGTCGGTTGCAAGCCGCTGAAACCCGCGAGATCGTTATCCGCTATCAAGGGCTCAATGTCGACGCAGCGGCACGCAATGAATTTGCCATCACGTCGACCTTGGGAGCCGCCGCCAGTGACCGCATCACAATGCGAGTCAACCCCGTCGGTCGCGATCAAATTCCGGATGATCGGGGAATCGGCATCCCACAAGACCGGCCTCGAGACCAGCCCCCCGGACAAAACCCCGATCCGCTCTCGGTTAGCGTGCGATCGGATCAAAACGGAATTCAATTGCAAAATTCTGTCAATCCCGATCCTACTCTGCCCCGACAAGCGGTTGTGGAAATGGTCATCAAAAATAATAGCGACCAACCGCTTCGCTTTGTCGATATTACGTTAGAGATGACGCCCAGTCTACGATTGTTGGAATTCGACTACGGTACAACGAACTTAGAAATAACCAATCGGAATGAAGACTTTACCCAATTCTATATTCGGCGAGTCAATGAATTAAGGCCAGGCGAAGAGCTAAGGTTCATGGGCAGAGTGGTCGGTGTTCAACCAACGGACAATGCTGCTTTCTCGGTACGAGCAAGCAGCTTGGATGCCCCCGCAGTTCGTCAGGGTACTCCGTTGCGGATCTTCCCCTAAATCAACACCCCCCAAACGAATATAACTCTCCGCCATTGGGCCGATTTGATATAAAAAAAAGATCGCCAATTTGATTCGGCGATCTCAGTCGTTGTTTCGTTCAGAGGTGCTTTTGAGAAAGCAGCTGTAACCTTAGTAGCAGCAATTGCCACCGCGTCGACCAACCAAGCCAGTCGATCGATTTCGCAAACCGGAAATAACTTGGACTCGAGCGGTGCGAGTGTTGTTGCAGCATCCGACTTCTGTGCCGCAAACCGGTTGTGGTGCAGGTGCACAAACGGGTTGTGGGCAGCACACGGGTTGTGGGCAACAGTTGTTGCGGTTCCGGTTGAACAGACGCTGACGAGGAGCGGGGCAGCAAGGATTCACAGCGGGCTGTCCGCATCCACCTAGTTCGCCACAGCCAGCACCCATAACAACCATGGAGCCTGAATCGTGATTGGCCACTTCTTGGCCATCACTCCAAACCGAGTTTTCAACGACGGCGTCTGAGACCGAAGCCTCGAGGCTGTTCAAGTTGACTTCGTCTTGAGCCAATGCGGTCATTGAGGTAAATGCACATACAGCCAAAGCTAAAAATAATTTTCTCATTTGATCTCCTTCACGGTGTGTTGATCTAAACTTGTGTTTAATTTGACGTGATTTTTTCTGATCAATCACGTACGTAATCTGATTCCCTGAGAAGATAGACGATTTGGGTTGGGTTTGTCAATTGGGTAGGCTTGCGATGTCGTCCAATATTAGAAAAGTAGTTGGTTTGTAGCACTCTTTGGGCTAATAATATCTCGTGTATTTATGGGGTTTGTATCGGTTCGATGCGACTCCGCCTGGCGATAATTAATTCGGCCGAAGTTGATCCGGTTAAGTTAAGTGCCTTTAACTGGGAGACGATGGGGATTTCCGCTCCATTGGAGAACTGCTCTTCTGTTCTACCGAACAGGCCCGTTCACGCAGTGCGTGAAGGCCGTGGGGGAATAAGTTGTCACCGCCTAAATTCGATTTTTTGGCTGATTTTTTCTTTAATAATGTATTTCAATTCACAAGAAAAAAAGGTGTCAACTGCAGTGGCTTTTTTAGGAGCCGATTTTTACTGCGAATGTTCGGCTGTTGGGGGAGCGGCAGGTAAACATCCAATTGATATGGGAAGCTTTCTGAAAACGTGGTCAGATCCAAGGTGGCGCGCCTGGAAACATCGGAGATTCGATTTGCCTCCGACATCGGATCTCTCCCTCTTTCAGGGAGCCGTATGGAAAGAATCATCGCGGTGGAAAAAACCGAAAACTGTTTGAAAGCCGCAATTCAATCCGCTATTTAACTTGGACGGGTGTTTCGAGAGTTACCAACGAAGGGACCGATGATCCTGTTAGCACCGTTCCTATCAGAGTAAAAGGGCCCACATCGTAAACTCCGATTTTCACCAATTGACCGACCAATCTGTCTGTCCCATCAAAAACGACAATACGGTCGCAATGGGTTCTGCCAGTCAATTGTCGGGGGAGGCCATGATGGGATTGGAAATGTTCGTCAACGCGATGATCATCACGTTGATTGATCCCGCTCTCGGAGGCAAAATCGAAATCGATTTCAGCTGAGGTGGGTTGGGTCAATGCCGTGGGGCTGATCGAATTTGTGGGCAGTGGGTCATGACGTTGCTGCGGTTGATCACTAGGTTGTTGACGATTAAGATTAACGGCAGCATCGGAACGTTTGCTGGGGCCTTCGACCAAGACTTCGACTACCTGTCCTAGAAATCGCTGGTTGTCCTCTTCGCTGATGCGATTTTGAACGGCCAACAGTTCATTATTTCGGCGTCGTTTGACTTCGAAGGGAATGTCATCGGCAAAATTAGAGGCGGCTTTTGTTCCCGGACGTTGGCTATATTTGAAGATGAAGCTATTTTTGAATCGGCATTCTTCGACGAGTTTCACACTCTCCTGAAACTCAGCTTCGGTCTCGCCACAAAAGCCCACGATAAAATCACTGGAGATGGCGGCTGAATCTCCCAAGGTTTCGTTGATGCGGCCCATCATTTCTCGATAGTCACCGACGGTATAACCTCGCTTCATTCGCTTGAGCACGGCATCGGAACCGGACTGTAGCGGAACGTGCAAGTAGGGTGAAACTTTGGACAGATCCCGCACTGCCTGTAGCAATTCATAGGTCATGTCTTTGGGGTAATTTGTAACAAATTTGATTCGATCAAGCCCGTCAATAGTCTGCAGATCGGCCAGCAGATCGGACAGGCGAGTGATTCTTCCGTCGGGGCTTGAGAACTTGTAGCTGTTGACGGTTTGCCCCAGCAGCGTAATTTCGCGGGCTCCTTGGTCGGCCAAGATCCGGGCTTCTTCAACGATTTGTTGTGGGTTGCGACCTTGCTCGGGGCCCCGAGTCATCGGCACGATGCAATAGGTACAAAACTTATCGCAACCGATTTGAATCCTGAGAAACGCTTGAAAGGGAGTTGGTCGCATGGTGGGATCCCGCAGTGGATCGAACGTTTCATGACTCCGCTTAATCTGTTCAACCGATCCACCTGTCCGCTTCATGCTCAGGGCGGCATGCTGGCCTCCTTCGGCGCGGGCCTTAGCGATCAAGTCGGGAATCTGCTGGAGTTGCCCGGGGCCGGCGCTGATATCAACGTAGGGCGCCCGCTTGAAGATTTGATGTTGATCTTTTT
>JBGTHU010000291.1:0-7064 GCA_041745975.1 Mariniblastus sp. | reverse complement strand
CCGAAGATTGGTTTTGGGAAACCAACACCAAGTGCTGCAGTGATGGAATCTTGCGGTAGTGAGCGGCTTTGGTGCCGCGATCATAAGATTCGGTCGATTTCGATAAGACTTCAATCAAGACGGTCGGATTTAGCAGCGTGTCTAATTCGCTATCTTCAAATTCCGGTTCGCCGCAGGCAATCGTCACGTCAGGGTAGGTATATAATCCAGTCGCTGAAACCTTAACTCGCATTTCGCTGGGATAAACTTCGCAGTTAGAATCTTTGAGGGCCTGCCGCAGCTCACCCACCAAGTTAGCCACAATCAGATTATGTTCGCGACTGGCCCCGGCCATGGCAAACGTCTCACCTTGGTAAAATTCGCTTTTGAATTCAGCATTTCGCTCTTGGGCTAGGTACTGCTGTGGCGAGAGTCGAGGTTGAGGTTGAGTGGACATGGTTTTTCCGTTAAATCGATAATTAGATTCAGTTTTCGGTAAAGGAGGATGCGTGAACTCAAGGGGGACGTGAGCCCGGCAAGCTTGAAAGTGTGATCTGCAATGCACGAGATTGGCAATTCATACGGTGCTTGACCAACCACACCCACCGTCGACAGTACACACCTTTTGCCAGCCTCATGCCTCGGATTTTAACACAACATGTCCGAATTGACAGTCCGAGATTAATTGATTGGCGGTAATTGGTCGGCATATCCCCAGTTGTTTCCAGCGTTCCGTAGTCATCCGAAGCCATCTCTAGTCAAGGACATTTTTTACCACGCGTCCAACTAGGGCAAAACACCCGTAGCAGCATGTAACTGCGAGTGTCGACCCGCAGAGAGCGGTTACCACCCCACCCCGCAATTCAGGGAAACGGCGGAGTCGTGGCAACAGCCGCGTTTCTTTAGCGGAGCATTCAGCAGTGGTTGGTTTGACGCATCACTACAGTTCGGTTACCTTGGCGAAGAAGACGAAGGGGCTACTTGTCGAGTCTGAAAAGCACAGGTTCAACTACCATCGAATTAAACTGCAACGTTTCGGCACGATACCGATGTCCTTTGGATAAGAACATGGCGTGGGCCTACCGGCGAAGCCTTTTCTTGTCCCTTTTCTTGTCCCCCGTTGCTAGGTCGCGCATATAACGCGCAATGGGTGGCGTTTTCTCAGGGTGTGCTGCGCGATTTCAGATAGCCTCTATCGATTTCAAACCAGCAGTTCTTTGACGACTCGACCGTGAACATCTGTCAAACGGAAATCGCGTCCTTGAAAGCGGTAAGTTAACCGTTCGTGATCGACTCCCATCAGATGCAATATCGTGGCATGAAAGTCGTGAACATGGACTGGATTTTCTACAATGTTATAGCAAAACTCATCGGTTTGACCGAAGCTGAATCCTGGCTTGATTCCGCCTCCCGCCATCCAGATCGTAAAGCAGCGAGGGTGATGGTCCCGTCCGAAGGTGTCAGGATTCCCTTGAGAATAGACTGTCCGGCCAAATTCTCCACCCCAGATCACCAGCGTATCCTCCAACAGCCCGCGTTGCTTGAGGTCTTGGATGAGGGCTGCCGAACCTTGATCGGATTCCTTTGCCAATTCCGGCAAATGTTTGGCCACATTGCTATGGTGATCCCAACCGCGATGGAAGACTTGAATGAATCGGACACCGCGTTCTGCTAAACGGCGGGCCAAAAGACAATTCGCGGCATGCGTTCCAGGCTCTTTCGCCTCTTCCCCATACAACTCAAAGGTGCTGGCCGGTTCATCCGACAGGTCGGTCAGATCGGGGACTGACATTTGCATCCGATAAGCCATTTCATATTGAGTAATCCGAGCGTTGATTTCGGGATCTCCGACTTCGGCAGCCCGCATTTCATTCAGCTTGGCCAATCGGTCGAGCAACTGTCGTTGGCTGTTGCGGGTTCCCTGAGCGGGATCATTCAAATACAAAACGGGGTCACCCTGGCTGCGAAATTTGACGCCTTGATGCTGGGAAGGTAAAAATCCAGCTCCCCATAGTCGGTCGTAAATAGGTTGAGCCTGATAGAATGTGTTTTTGGTCAACAGCACCACGAAAGCGGGCAATTCTGCCGTTTCACATCCCAGGCCATAACTCATCCAAGCTCCGATACTTGGCCGCCCCGGTTGCTGATTCCCCGATTGAAAAAAAGTAATCGCAGGGTCATGATTGATTGCTTCGGTGTGCATCGATTTGACAATACAAATATCATCGACAACACCCTGCATATGGGGCAACAACTCGCTGATCCAAGTTTCCGATTTCCCGCAGCGAACAAATTTCCAGGGCGATTTGATTATAGGAAAACTGCTTTGGCCGGAGGTCATGCCCGTCAATCGCTGGCCGCTGCGAATGCTGTCGGGAAGTTCGGTCATGTGCAATTGCTCCAAGGATGGCTTGTAATCGAACAAATCAACTTGAGAGGGTGCACCCGACTGCAACAGGTAGATGACTCGTTTGGCCTTAGGAGCAAAATGGGGCAAACCAGGAAGCCCGCCGACTCTTTGTTGCCGATCATCTTGTTGAGCGAACAGAGATCGATTCAACAGCGAGCCGAGCGCAAGGGCACCGATGCCGGAACTCGATCGAGAGAAAAACTGCCTACGGTTTTGCAGCAATCCTTGCTGCAGCAATCCGTGATGGCCTGACTGATTATTCATGTTATTCTTTCGTGACAAATTCATCCAAGTTCAGCAGCAGCCGTGACAAAACCGTCCAGGCGGCATGTTCGTTCGGATCGATGGTTTGATCTCGTGGAGAATTGCCAACATTGAGCAAATTATCAACGGCGACCGGATCGTCGACCAATCGCAGTCGCTCCTCATTCAACGCTTTAACCAACAACGATCGCTCTTGCGGTTGCGGCAAGCGTCCGACCACCTGTTGAAAACCAAAATCAATTCGAATTTCATCTGCGGTCAGCCCCAAGCTATCCGGATCGTTGGCATCCACCACCACCTGGGTGATAATTCGCTGAGCCAAGTGGCGTGCGGCTTCGACAAATTGGGGCGCATTCATTAAGACCAGTGCTTGCAGGGGGGTATTGGTGCGCGATCGCTGAACAATGCAAACCTCGCGATCAGGCGCGTCAAATGTTTTCAGCATAGGGAGTGGTACGCTTCGTTTCCAGAACGAATACAAGCTGCGTCGGTACAAATCGGCTCCTTCCCCCAAGACATATTCTTGCGAAAATCCGGGACGATTATTCAGTTCTGTCCACAGCCCCTCGGGTTGGTAAGGATAAACGCTACGCCCCCCCAACTTTTTCACCAACAAGCCGCTGACCGCCAATGCCGCGTCTCGGATTTCTTCCGCATCCAACCTCATCCGCGGGCCACGTCCCAGCATTCGGTTCTGAGGGTCTGCTTGATAGGCGGCCAATCCGACGTGAGACGACTGACGATAGGTGGCCGACAAAACAATCAGTCGTTGGATATGCTTCATATCCCAACCACTTTCCATAAATTCGGCCGCCAGCCAATCGAGCAATTCCGGGTGGCTGGGCAATTCACCTTGCAACCCAAAGTCCTCACTCGTTTTTACCAACCCGACACCAAAGAAACGTTGCCAAAAACGATTGACCGTCACCCGTGCAGTCAATGGATTCCCTGGATCAACCAACCAACGGGCAAACGATAACCGATCGGGAGACTGGTTGTGGCTGAATGTTGTGGAAAACACGGCTGGGAAAGCGGCCGAAACCACTTCACCCAACTGATCGTACTCCCCCCGCTCCAGCATATACGTCGGTCTCGGTTTTTCTAACTCGCGCATGATTAACGTGGCGGGATAGAATTCAGCTCGCTCTTTTTCAAGACTCTTCAATTCCTCAATTTCGACATCGGTCAAGTTATTTGGGCTGTTTTCATCGTCAGTCGCAATCGCGGTTTGCTGCGATTTCAATTGATGAATTCTCTGCTCGATTGATGCCAATCGCGAGTCGGAAAATGGGGAGGGAATTCGTTCGCGAGGGTCAAACCCGTTTAACCCTTTTTCGGGAACCTGATTAAAGAAAGCATACAATTGATAGAATTCACGTCTGGAAATCGGGTCGTACTTGTGATCGTGACAGCGTGCGCAATTGAGGGTTAAGCCCAGCCAAACGGTGCCGGTCGTCGCAATCCGATCCATTACATACTCGGTGCGATACTCTTCATCGATTACACCCCCTTCAATCGTAATACTGTGGTTGCGATTGAATCCGGTTGCCAACCGTTGTTGCGGTGTCGCGTCGGGCAATAGATCACCCGCCAGTTGCTCGATCGTGAACTGATCGAAGGGGACGTTTCGTTGAAACGCATCGATCACCCAATCGCGCCAAACCCATTGTTGCCGCTCCGTATCGTATTGGTATCCGTTGCTGTCCGCGTACCGCGCCTGGTCTAACCAAAAACGAGCCATGTGCTCGGCATACTCAGGCGAATCAAGATAATGATCAACGACGCGCTGGTAAGCATCGATGCTTTCTTCATTGACAAAGCGATCGATTTCTTCAATGGTTGGTGGGAGTCCCGTCAAGTCAAATGCGACTCGGCGAATCAACGTCTCTTTGGTTGCAGGCGGACTGGACGTCATCCCATGGTCATTCAGTTTCTCCAATACGAAGCGATCGATATCGTTTTGCAACCAATCTTGCGCCCCTTCGATTTTGTCGACCACAGGAAGATCCGGTCGTTCAACGGGGACGAATGACCAATGCGGTTCGTATTCCGCTCCATCGGCAATCCATTTCTCCAGCAACTCAATTTGTTCTTGGGAAAGTAGTTTCAAACTTTCCACAGGCGGCATTCGCTCGCTCGGTTCACGACTGCGAATCCGTTTGACCAGTTCGCTGTTGTGGGGGTCGTTGGGAATGATGGCAAACGCTCCGGAATCGAGTTCGGCAATCGCCGCATCGGCCAAATCGAGTCGCAAGCCGGATTGGCGAGCGACGCCATCAGGCCCATGGCAAGTAAAGCAATACTCAGACAATATCGGGCGAATGTCTCGATTGAAGCTCACTTCGTCGCTGGCATGGGCCGTAGTTGCTTTTGATCCCAATGGTAGTTCCGAAACGCCGGGCAAGAGAATCGAAAGAAGCACCCAGTATTTTGCCAGACCCAGTCGCAATGTAGTCAAATTGTTCATAACTACATTGTAAGCCAATCTTTTTTTATTGCGAATCCCTCGCCAACCACCCTCAAGAGTAACTTGATTAAGAATTTGGCTATTTTAGGGATTCTGTAGAACATGGCGTAGTCAACAATGCCATAAAGGGGGCTGACCCTTTGCAATCAAGTTAATTTTCCACAATTTTGCGTCTCGCCGGAGAGGGGCTGCCCCATTTTCTGACAAAGGCTAGATTTACTTGGTTTTATCGCATCAGCTGAATGCCCAGAATCACATTGTGGGCATTATAGGGTTGCCGAGTCGTACCGGCGGCACTTTCGAGTTCCAAATCCAACGTGCCGAAAAAGCGGTACTCGACAAATGCGGACATCCGATGTGACATTGGACGCTGGACTCCGGCAATGGCCTGGTAGGCAAATGCCGCGTCGTCGATAATGAACGTCTCACCCATCCAAGCCAAATCCGCATCGACGAACGCGATTCCTAATCCACCGCCAACGTACGGTTTCAATCCGCCAGATCGACTGCGGAAATCACGAATGATGTTGCCCATGAGGGAATAAGTTTGAACGCGTCCGCTCAAATCGCCGATCATCACACCCCCATCGATTAGGCCATTACCCGTATTGTCGCGATAGGTGAACTCAAGTTCGCGTCGCAAATCAGGAGCGACATACGATCCGATCGCAGTGCCGAACACCCATCCGTCATTAATATCCAGCGTACCAGGGATGTTTGCGGTACCAAACATCGCATCGACGTCTTCCATAAAATTCCAACCACCAAAAAACTTCACGTATCGGCATGGGCAAGTATCCTGGTCGCAGGCCCCGCAAATGTCGCTGCCACAGGCTGCAGTAGAGCATCCGTACTGGTTTTGAGTCTGACCGGGATGATGGAAATAATCAGATCCCAACGGCGAATCCGTCATTGGTGGAGCATTCGCCATTTCAACTGGCGCTGCATTTTGCCCAACTCGCAGCGAGGCGGGTGCAATTGTGCTGGGCGACAATTGATGATTCCAGGACGGCATCGGTTGAGCCGTTCGATGAACCGATCCAGGGAGCATTTGTCCCCGCAAGACCCCGCCGGGGCAAGCAATGAATGCAGAAACAAAAACAATAGACGTGCATTTGATGAAGTGATTCAATTTCATTTGAGATACCCTTTTTTTAAGAGACCTATTTGATAAATGGGCCATTATCCCGTCATCATCCCTAAAATCCTGACAGGTCTGCTCTGTGATTCAAACCGTCCAATGCAAACATTTTTCTAAAGTCCGGTTTATCAACTTCTGCGATGTTCCGCATTGCGAAGGAACAAGTGATATCGAGAATAATCGGCCCGATCCGCATGGTCGGCAAACTTTTTTTATGACCCGCCAAGTGTATTTTTCGACAGCTCCGGAAAAATCGCTACAGCACTCAAAGTCGGCCAATAGTGTGATGTCTTAACTGCAAGCGATCGGTGAGCGTTCTTAGAACCACACGTTGACAATCCTTTTACATTGGAGGTTTTTGGACCTTTTGTTGAAAGAAGATAGCATGTTACGTCGTCAGTCAGAAAAAGAGCAATTTTGGCGATGGGTGCTCAGCGAGTACTCTCAAAGCGGATTATCGGCCCGTCAATTTTGTCGCCAAGAAGGCCTGGCAGAAGGATCGTTTTATTCTTGGAAGAAAAAGATCGCTCAGCGCGACCAGCTCAGTCTACCGGGTGGGAAATGAATTAAAACGGAATTAAAAAACGGAATTAAAGGACAGGCAAATAAAAAAAGAATAAAAAAGAATTATAGGACAGGCAAATATGTATTGACATCGTGTTGGAAATCTGCTAAATTTGCAACCTTAGCATACCCAACAACTCAAAATGCACAGGGAGATTCGAAATGACGACGGCTCGCAGTGAAATTGTGGATGTGTCTGTAACACGCTGGTATCATTGTGTTTCAAAATGTGTCAGAGG
>JBGTHU010000290.1:0-3516 GCA_041745975.1 Mariniblastus sp. | reverse complement strand
GCAAATCGGCTGGCGAAATATTGGCTTCCACCTGACGGACTTGGACTGAGGAAGGTTCAGCGGTTGGCGAACCTGGGGGAACGATCGGAACCAGTGGAACCTCAGCCGTTGCCGTAGACTGGACTGACGCTGCGGGTTTAGAACCCGCCGAACCCGCTATGCGGGCGGAATCGGATGGCTCAGCGGCGGAAACGGCCCCCGCTTCAGGGAAACCTTGTGCGGTGGCCAATTGCTGCTCCAGTGACTCAATTCGGTTTTCCAGTTCCTTCAGCCGACTTTTGATCTCCAAAGGCTGATAATCGTTGGTTTGGCAACCGGAAAATCCGATCGCGATCATTAACCCGCAAATTAAGATGTTTGATTGATTTAATTGCTTCATTCGGAAGGCCAGTTTCATGGTTCGGGGACACCCAAATCGATGTCAAAATCTGAAGGGACGTGATTGATGTAAGTCTATCATTGTAAATCCGATTCGATTTCAAGCAACCTAAAATTTAACCAAAACCGTTCACCGCAAAAATCCAATGTTAGCGGAAGGGCGCAAGCCCTCCGGTTCCGTTTGTCCGCTTGAGCCGTCCGATTCGGATTGCACCGGCGATCCCTTTGGTTCGGTTTGCACAGGTAATCCCTTCGGGCCTCGTTTATACCGGACGGCTCGCGCCGTTCCGCTAGAATTGCGATGTCTCCTCGGGACAAATGAAACATCGCAGAAACGTCGAAGAATGGCGGAAAAATGGCCCCAGACAGGCGGCAGATCCGCCACAATCGTAACAATCGATACAATCGTTCGCTCGATCGATTTCATTAAACTCGCTGACCGATGTTCCTTTTATAACGTTTTTTCCGAAATGAACGGATTTACAACCAACAACCAGATTTTTAGATCTCGACAGGGCAGAACGACCGCCAAATTAGGGAGCTCAAGTTAAAATGATCAACTTAAATCCGGCTGCCCAGCTACCACTTCTTTGTATTGCATTTTTTTATATCGCTGAAATTCCTGCTTCGCTTGCCCAGCAATGGCCTGCGGGTCATTTGCCACAAGTCCAACCGATCCCCCAATACCGCTCGCAGTCGCACAACTTAAGCTACCCGTTGTTCGATGGGGATCATCGTCAGGCACCCCAACAACAATCTAGCTTACCTCGTAACCAATTTAACGCCCATCAAGAATCGCTTTCCAGCCCGCCTAATCCGCTTTCGACGACTCGCCCAACGCAACCTTTGCCGCATTCCAGCGGTTACTTGCAATATCATTTGGATGAGCCAGCGGTGGCATCGCCGCCAGCGGGAGAGCAATCGTCTGCCTTACCCCCCCATACTCGCTCGGAAATCGGGTTAGTCCCCCCAGCATCATCGACTCAGCCCAAACCGCAAAAGAGATACTCCCCTCAGATGGGGCCTGAATACTTGGTCTTTCGAGACCTCAACCCGATACCTGTTGATCCCCGCAAGGCTTGCAACCCATGTACTCATCCTCCCCGCCGCGGGCTGACCGATTTCGACTGGCCGGGCAAAAAGGGCAACCCCTATCAAGATCGAGAACCCGGTGGTTGCCGATGTGGCAAAATGTGCTTCAACTCAGGTTCGATCAAGCGAGATCAATTCAGTATTAACTGGCCCGCCCCCTTCTCAGTCATTCGAGAAAAACGAGGCAGGGGACTAGATCAACCTCCCTCTAAATTCATGTGCAAATATCTGGCTGCCACCGAACGACTGTCGGAATTCAAGTTGATTGACTATCAGCGAACCGATAATGGCTACTGCGGTCCAGGATCCGATCCGTTTGGATGTTTAGGAGAACAACGTTCTCTGTTTTACTAATTAAGGAAAAGTCGCGAAATAACGTCCGCATTGAACGGTTGTCTAGGGCGGTGAAAATACGGCTTTATTAGTATCATGAGTAAATTGTCGTTCCAGTTCTTAAAATCGAGGCCGTTATGATGATCGACGCCGTTGAAATTGCAATCGCTCTAATCCGCAAAGATGACCATGGCCATGCAACTTGGTTGGTCAAACGGTCGGTCGATCGAACGGAGCTTTCCTTTATAACGGCCAACCGCTTGGAGGGGGAGTCGATGCGTGAATCGGTAACGCGCGAGGTGGCATGGGAACTGGGTCTCGATCGAAAATGCGATTTGTTGGTATCTAATATGGCGCAATTGAACCTGGAATTCGTAGGGCCGTTGTCTGATCCCGATCAATCGACTTTGAATCGGGTTTCGTTTTTCAATGTGTTTATCTACCGCAAGCGTCAAATTGAAGCCTTTTCCGAACACCAAGATTTTTGTTGGGTGAATGCGGCGGAGATTTGTGCGGGGGTTACTCGTGATGGAATCCTTTTCAATCCACTGGCAACCCGATTGATTGTGGATGCCGGAGTAATACAAACATGGGAATCGAATTAAGCCGCACTCGGACGGTTTCGTCGAATTCGTGAACTCAGGTTTTCGACTCGCTTCACGCACGGTACTTCATTCCGCTGGAGTGATCCCGATTTAAGGGGGTTGAGGAGAATTGATTTCCTTGCGACATAATGGCTCTTCCCAAGGAATCAAAAGCGGACAAAATAGAATGAGATTGGAATACTCGGCGAGTCCATGAGAGGATCTAAACCGAAGGCAGGCTCGAACTAAAGTGTTTTCAAAGTGATTCTAATTCGGAGACCCCGGCGTCGATCCCTTCCAATTAATTGACAGGCTTACAAATAATTTAATTCGCCACCCATGGGTGATTTCATTCAAACAATGCAAAACAACGATCGCTACCGAAACCCGCTGAGGGGGACTCTCTGCCTGATGTTGGTTTGCTTGGTCGGTTGCGATCTGAAACCGACACCTGAGTTCCGTTTGAATCGCGTCGAAATTCTCAAACAAGAGCGTTTGACGTTGCCCGATAATCAATCATTTGACGCTGATTACCAACATCAGTTGCAAGTCGGATTGACTGCCTTGTTTGGGACGCCCGATGCCCCATCGTTTCCTTTGCTGGACTATGTCGATGAGCGTCAACATGAACGGAATGAGATGGGCTGGTCGCCAATTTTTCGATTACCAAATTTGCAACTTGCGTCCGGGCCCGTCCAGAGTGACGAAGACGGCAAGCCGCGTGGTCTCTATCGGGAGCATTGTGCCAACTGTCATGGGTTGAGCGGAGACGGTGCGGGATCGACTGCTGGCTTGCTGAACCCTTACCCTCGTGATTTCCGATTGGGTAAGTTCAAATTTAAATCGACACCATTGCGGCAAGCGCCAACCCATCAGGACCTGATGCAGGTGATGGTTAACGGTATTCCGGGAACGGCAATGCCCTCGTTTGCCAATCTTCCCGCGGAAGAGTTGGAAGTTTTGATAGATTATGTCCGCTACCTTTCATTGCGAGGGCAAGTCGAACGTCTGTTGATTTCTGAGATGGTGCAATTGGATGATCAGCCCTTAATTCAACTGAAAAACGGGGTGATGGATACCGATTGGAAGGGCTGGAGCAATGAACAACGGCTGGAAATCGCCTCCCAAA
>JBGTHU010000289.1:0-2765 GCA_041745975.1 Mariniblastus sp. | reverse complement strand
GGCTGAAATGTCATTTGTTCTAAAAAATTCGCGGACGCCAATCCAAGTAACATTCTCACGTAGCAGTGGATTGATACCGCTCGGAAGAATGATCATTGTGCGGCGTCGCAATGTCACCGTTTCCTCAAAGTTTGGCATCATCAAACTCGCGACATCCCATGTCGGAAACCAAATCACCTCGGCCAACGGTGACTCGATAATCGCCTTTGTCGGAGGAACGGCAGTTGGATTTTCAACGCGGCCTCGAAAAAGTTGATCCGATCGAACGGTCATCGCCAGCACATCATCAATGTCACCCATCACGCTGTTAGTTGCGGCAGTTGTACCTGGAACACGGCTGTCCAACCCAGCGGAATTATCCCGCCGCGGGCCTTCGATCAATTCAAAATAGCCGGAAGGAACCGTCGTCAGATGAGGGCGAGTCTCCACGGTCAAGTTCGCCAGATCGGTTCGCAACAAGGACTCGACAGAACGGATTCGGTTGGCCAGTTCAATTACCGCTCGGCCTTCCTGCATCTTACGGCTGACCGATTGAAAGGCGGACATCATCGCCCCTAAAATGATCAGCGTCATCGTCAACGCGATCAATACCTCGATCAAGGTCAAACCGACCCTGCCGCCGGTGAAACGGCAGTTGAGCACGCAACGACCATCACTGGCCCATTGCCTAATGTGATCATTTTGACCGCTGGACAATTCCAGTCTGCCGCTTACTAATTGGCGATTGTCCGCTTGAGCAAATCGATTCCGCGAATTTTCGCGGCTCTTAATTTTTTTAAACATCTTTACCATTCTCGAGTTTGTCTTTGCCATCCGCCACGGAATAAAAAACAGTACCAAGATTTTTCCCAGTTTGCCAGAGGGAAGTGAACTGACAAATCGGGTATACTACGCTGAGCGGGCCAAGTAAAAAACGAAGCCATGCGAAAAACTAAGAGACGACAGCTTTCATCTCTATTTTATCGTTCCGCACTCGAATGTACACTTAGATTTACCCATAATTTACCAGAAATGGAAAATTTTGGCGGTTGTAGCCCGCATTTCTCCCTCAAATTCCTATATTGCTCGCATAAAACATGGCCAACTTGATTGAATTTTTATCCCTCAGCAGCTTCGTCGGGGCCGCAGAAACGGTGATAGTCGATGCGCGATCCGGGCCCGACGCGGCCCGGCAGTACCAACAAGGCCATCTGCCCGGTGCCATTTTCGTGGATGTGGAAACCGACCTATCGAGCAAAACAGCGGATGCTGCCGATGGTGGCAGGCACCCTTTGCCCGATGCCGCGTCATTTTCGGTCACCCTGCAGCGATTGGGAATCACTCCGTCGACCACCGTCATCATCTATGACAATAGCCAAGGCGCCAACGCCGCCGCTCGCTTTTGGTGGATGCTAAGAGCGTTCGGGCATCAATCCGTGTTCTTGACCAATGGTGACTTGAATACCGCCATCGCTGCCGGTTTTGCGTTAGAATCCGGCATCGTAGATCCGACTCCGGCAGCGGCCCCGTATCCACCAGGTCGCTGGCAAGATCACGTGGTGGACATGCAGCAAATCAGGCACTGCTTGAAGAGCGAGCAGGCTTGCGCCGGCGAATCGGCGGCCATGGGACGCCCAAATTTCCCAACAGACAAAATCAATTCAGAACACCTAATTGTTGATGTTCGCGAAAGTGAACGGTATCAGGGTTTTCAGGAACCGATCGACTTGATTGCTGGCCATATCCCTGGTGCGATCAACATCCCTTGGCGTCAGAATATTGACGAGACAGGAAAATTCCGTGACGTTGCCGAATTGAAAACGCTTTACTCAAAATTCCTCGAAGGCGTCGCTCCTGAAAAAATTATTTTGCAGTGCGGCAGTGGTGTTTCCGCTTGCCATACCCTGTTTGCGTTTCACTTAATCGGGATAAAAGGTGCCAAATTGTACGTTGGTTCGTGGAGCGAATGGTCGCGAAATAACAATCCGATGGTGGGTGGCGGAGACAAACCATGAGCCCAGCCAAGAAGCCCCGTTTTTATGTCGTGTGGAAAGGGCGTCAGCCAGGCGTATTTAATAATTGGAACGATTGCGCTTATTCGGTCAATGGATTTCCCGGAGCCAAGTACAAATCGTTTGCCACCCATCAAGAGGCGGTTGCCGCCTTTAACGATTTTCCCGATCGCTATCTTGCCAAACCTCAAACGAACCTTGACCTGAAACCGCTCTCTGACTCCGACCGATCGGATGCTGAACCAAAACACTCGAACGGCCAAAAACGCTCTTCCATCGGCAAAACAGCATCGACCACTCCATCGACTGCAGCACCCCTTCTTAACTCGATTGCAGTCGATGCCGCTTGCAGCGGCAACCCTGGCGTGATGGAGTATCAAGGTGTGGAAACTGCCACCGGTGAAAAACTATTCCATAAAGGTCCATTTGAAAACGGCACCAACAACGTCGGAGAATTTTTAGCGTTGGTACATGCTTTGGCTTATTTGAAACAGAACAACGACGATCGGATGGTCTATTCCGACTCCCGTATCGCCATCGGATGGGTCAAAAAAAAAAGTTGTCGCACGACGCTGAAACCTGGCCCCGGAACGAGCCGATTGTTCGAATTAATCCGGCGAGCCGAAAGCTGGTTGAAATCGAATCAATATACGACCGAAATTCGCAAGTGGGACACCGCCAATTGGGGTGAGATCCCCGCCGATTTTGGTAGAAAGTAAGTTGAGCGACAGATAAAGAGATCGTTGGCTAACCACTTTTGCGGTTAGCAAAGCG
>JBGTHU010000288.1:0-6199 GCA_041745975.1 Mariniblastus sp. | reverse complement strand
TGACAGCCGATTGTTCGTCAACAAGTACTTCCCGAATAATGGATTGGTCGAATTCGGTGAACACCGTCTGTCGAAATGTGGGCCGTATCACCCCATCGACCCGCATTTTTAATTCGGCTGGGTAAAAGATCAGCAACAAGGTCAATAATCCCAACGCTGCCAAACCGGTCAATGATTTAGCGAAATGGTCGCGAAACAAAAAGGTTTGCAGTTTACCGAGTCGTTCGAAAATAGGCAGTAAAAATACTTCACTGTGTTTGCGCGAATTATCCAAGGCCAAAGCGGCTTGCGAGACGATCAATTCCTTTGTTTCGGAAATTCGATCTTCAGAAACATCGTCGTCAAAATACTCAATAATTAAGGCACCAATTTTTTTGGCAGCGGGCTGGCGATTCTGCATCTCCAGATCCGGACGCGCGGGTAGATCAACCGAAAGAGGTAAAACTATCAGCGTGCGACTGTGTGCCTCATCCAAATATTCATTTATTTGCTCAGCCACGTCGGGTGCCAGCTCACTGGTATCGCCAACAATCCAGAACGGCGTATTACTGGTGACACTCGATGTCGCGACTCGTTGCAATTTGCCAATCACATTGGCTCGATTATCGAATCGATCTTGGCCACTAATCGCTTTTAACTTACAGCGGCTGCCATTGAAATGGGCCACACTGACCCGATCACAACCCAATAAACGACGAGCCTCATTGGCGATTGCGTACGCGGTCTCGCGCACATCAAGATAGCGGTGCGTCTCGGTGACGAATGCCAGCTTTTGATTCCATTGGTCGGCATGTTCGGTCAGTCGCGCAAAGTCTTGATTTTCATACCAGCGTTGAAAGATTTGGGAGATTTGTGTCAAAAACCTCAGGTAGCCCTCTTGGGCAGCGGATGTAATGTCGCCTCGCTGTACCAATTCCAAAATCCCCACGTATTGTTCGTTGCGACGATAGACGGGTGAAAATAAAAGCACAAACGATTGCTCGTCCTCAATAGGAGTTCCAATATTTGATTCCTGCGAGCGGTTTCCATCGGTTATCGCCGCCGTGCTTAAGCCCAACGGACGGTTTTGTTGGATAACCTCCTGCAACAATTTTTGATGGACGGGATTATCCTCAGCGGTGAAGGCCGCGGCTGTGCTTACTCCCTGTTCCGCAACCCCATTGGCTGCACTGGCCTGATGGGTCAACCGGGAGGGGTGTTGTTCACCAGGTTGCCACAATAACGCTTGATGAGCCCCTGTAATTCTTACCAACTGACTTAAAACTTGATCGCAAAAAACGTCAAAATTCCGTTCCGATTCGGCTAACTGCCCCAAGTGACTGGTGGTTCGTCGAATTTCATCGCGGATCGCCGTTGTTTGTTGATCAAATTGGGTTTCAGAGGACATGGGGGTGGTAGTCAGCCTTATTCGAAATTATCAAGAATTGGGTCGAGCCCCATTTCTCGCTGAGACTTTGCAAGTTGTTTTTCATTATACATTAAAATTCTTCGTGAGCGATAATGTTGGTTTTCGACTTGAAGTTGAGCTTTATTGAACAAACGTAGCCAAGCTGTCTTTGACCACGTTTTACCTTTCAGTCGAAAACGATCCGCTTTAATTTTTCCGAAAGCCACATCAAGTAATTGATCTTCGGCAGAAATATATAATTGAACTGTTCCCGGGTCACCTTGACGGCCGCAACGCCCGAACAATTGCCGATCAATGCGGGCTGATTCGTGCATTTCCGAACCAATTACATGCATTCCACCCAGCTGCGAAACTTCGCTGTCGATTTTAATATCGGTTCCTCTACCCGCCATGTTGGTGGCCACCGTGATTCGGCCCCGTTCTCCCGCCATGGCAATGATTTCGGCCTCACGTTCAATTTCGTTTGCGTTTAGTACACTGTGTGGCAATTCTGTTTGTTGTAGCCATTGTGACAATTTCTCCGATTTGGAAATCGAACGAGTACCAATCAAGATCGGGCGCCCGAGTTGATGAACTTGGGCGATATCCTGAACCATACGTTCCAGTTTTTCTTGTTCCGTCAAAAAAAACTTTGTCGGCAAGTCCTGTCGTTGGCTGGGACAGTTGGGAGGAATCGTAACGACATCGGTTCGATAAATTCTCTTGAACTCACGTCGCGAGGTCGATGCCGTACCAGTCATCCCAGCGATCAAAGGAAACCGACTGACAAACGATTGCACCGTTACCTTTGCTTGCGTATGGGTGTCGAGCGTAATTTCGACTCCCTCCTTGGCCTCGATAGCTTGATGCACACCACGGCTCCAGCGGCGGCCCTCGGCGATGCGACCAGTAGCTTCATCAACGATCACGATCTCGCCATCACGGATTACGTATTCACGGTTCAAATGGAAATCGCGATAAACTTGGATGGCTCGTTCCATGAAATCATACATTTCCAACAACCCAACCCCTACTAATTCGGGCGGCTTGCTGATCGAACGAACCAAGGCGGTTCCGATGGGAGTCAGATCGACCTTCCGTTTCTCTCGATCGTACCAATACTCGGCATCTTCCCCGAAACTTGGGGCATGGATCGCCGACCAACTGAACAACATTTTTTGCTGAGTTTCGGTTGCACCATCATCCGCCGCTGAGATGATCAACGGAGTCCGAGCATCATCGATCAGGATACTATCGGCTTCGTCAATCAGCAAGAAATGAGGAAGTCGTTGCACCGGATGTTGGTCGGCCGATTGAGCACCGCTGGACTTTTCTTGACCATGCCAAAAACGCCGTCGCTGTTCCTCGCGACGTAGCGAATGATCTCGCAAAAAATCGAACCCAAACTCCTTCATCGTGCCGTAAACGATATCGCATTGATAACTGCTACGACGCTGTTGTCGCGACATTGTCGATTCGATTGTGCCGACAGACAAACCCAGTGCTCGATAGATAGGCTGCATCCAAGTGGCATCCCGATTTGCCAAATAATCATTGGTAGTTGCCAATAACGATCCACGACCGGACAGTGCATGGACCGCCATTGGTAAGGTGGCAGTAAGCGTTTTTCCTTCCCCCGTTCGCATTTCGGCAATTTTACCGTGAACCATGGCCCAGCCACCCATTAATTGAACATCGTAATGGCTCATGTCCAAATGACGTTCCGCAGCGACTTGCACCAAGGAAAATGCCTCAGCAATCAATTGGGATTCCAACCGTTCGGTTTTCCGCGATGCGAAGGCAAGATTTCTTGCAGCAGCCAATAACCCTTGGTCATCAAGTTTTCGATCTTGATCAATTCGTTGCTTAATTTGATAGAGAAAATTTATCTGTTTGATCATAGGCTGTCGAGATATAGAATCCTGAATTAATACTGCCAGCTCTGAAGATCGGCATCCGGAGGAGCACTCTTTTTAATTCGATCTGTGAATTGGGGAATGAACATACGGTGATAACGCAAGCGAGAAATAGCATTAGGTTGGTCGGGATCGCCGTTCCAGCAATGCTCTGCTCGGTCTCCATATGCAATTTCGCCACCATAGGGAGGGTTAGCTGACTCCAAAAATTCCTCGGCTAAATAGACAGCATTATTGAGGTAATAATTGTCCATGTCGCCACAGTAAATATGGATTTTTCCGGCCAACTTAGGCCCCAACGTCGCCCAGTCTCGCCGCATGATATGAACTAAATCAAAATTCTCTCGCCAATGATTGGCAACTTCGGAATCGATTTGGCCAGTTATTTTATCCCAGATTGGCTGGGGATACCCATCCTCACCCACTGGGGAGTAGACCGCTTGCCAAATATCCCATTGTTGACCGGAGCGTCCACGGGATCCCAATGCTAATTCAAAATGGTTCATCCCCTCGAGCGTGGCATCGATTTGGCCCAAATAGTTTCTGCGACCGGGTCGCAACACGTGTCCAAACGGCCCTTGCAATCGGTATGCATTTTCGTCTTGATAGATATTGACCAAACAGAACTGTCGAAAATCGATCGGATCAGGACAAGCCGCATAACAGGCGTTATATTCATCAGGATAAAAGACTTGGGCTGCCAATGCCTCCCAGCCACCGGTCGAACCGCCATACAAACATCGTGCCCAACCCTCTCCAATCCCTCGAAATCGCTCTTCAATATGCGGAATCAATTCGTAGGTAATCGCATCTCCGTAAGGGCCGATGTTGGCCGAGTTTACTGCATAGGAATCATCATAGAATGGGTTGGGATGTTGGATCTCAACCACCAACATCCGCGGAAAATTGGGACCGGTCCAAATTCGATAAAAGTCGTAGGCCTCTTGTTGAACAATCCGATTGTAACCCTCCAATTGAAATCGTTCGCTAAATTCGGGTTTCAATTCAGGATCAGGTGGCTCAGTGCGAAATCCACCAAAGTCATGCGAAAAGTGACCGTGAAAAATTGCCAGCGGGTATTTGGCGTTGGGATGTTCGTCAAACCCTTCGGGCAACAAAACGTGAGCGCCCAAAAACATTGGACGCCCCCAAAATTCGCTCAATAATTTACTTTGTATCTGAATATGTTTGATATATTTTGAATCTTGGGGTGGTTCGATCGGCGGAATGACTTGATCCAGCATCAACGTGATTTGCACACCCTTTTCCCGCACTGACGGCACCTCAGACAAATCGGGCGTTACCTTGGTTGGATCGAAATCAATTTTGATCGGTGTCGAGTAACGATTGCCAGGAGCACGATTCCAGACTTGTCCCTCTCCCCGGTCCATCGGCAATTTAACAGTATGACCATCGGCTCGCCGGAACGTTTCGTACTGATGAAAAAAGGCTTGAACCGTATATCTTCTGGCGGGAATTTCAGCCAGTGAACGCTGCGGGTAACCAAAACTCGTTCGATCAAACGTTTTCGGGGTTGTTCCATCCCAATCCTCGACATCGATGCCAAATACCTGTTGAGAGCGAAAGTTATCGGAAATCTGAAATCGAGGCTCTTGGCTGTCGTCGCGCGAAAGCATCAAAAGCAATCGGCCATTTAGTTTTTCACCTTTGTCGGCACCAATGGGATCAGAATCCGGCAACCGAACCGAGAAATAGTCCGTTTTACCCTCGTTGGACTGAGTCGTGACGGTTTGAATTTGCGAGGTGTCAGTCGACAACCGCTTTAGGAATGTAGCGGAAGTCGTTTGGTTCAAACCAATCGTTACAGAAACAAACGCCCCCATCGTGATCAAAATTAGTTTCATTGGCACAGCAGAATACTCCTCATGCAAAAAGTCGTGTTTTGGTTCAGCATTCAACTCAATGATTTTATCGCATCGATTGCCCAACCGTCAATCAACGACAGGATTCTTGGCACAATATCATATTAGCGGCTTTAATCCGTGGACAGACAGATCGGCCACTAGTGATGAACTCTGAGGGACAATTGTTCTGCACTACCCTGAACGATTACAAATGATAGTCTGTCTCAGTTAGCGCCGTTGTCTCAGAAACGCTGATCAATGGTAATCTTCCAGTCTATCGATTGCTTACGCATGCACCGACAAAATCTCACGAAAACTAGGGAGGTCTCGTATCAGATTGAAGTCGTTTTCAGCTGAAACCAATTTTCCGTAGTCCGAATTCAAGTCCAGGGCGATGGAAAGATGCACCAGAGCCAAATTCGTTTTCTGCATGAGCGCCGCATAACAGGCCAGGTTATAATGAGCAATGGCACTGTCAGGTTCTTGCCGTGTGGCAAGTTCCATGACTTGCAGAGCCTTGCTCAATTGATTCGTTCGTTTGTAACACCAGGCCAATGCCAACAGGCATGGAATATGGTCTGGCTCAATCTCAATCGATTGTTCGAAAAAACGAATGGCTTGCACCATCCGAGATGCAATCCGATGGGCTTGGCCTTTGAGGAACAAGAAGTAAGAGCGGTGGCCTTGAGGATTGCGAATCTGGTTCAGGCAACCAATCGCTCGACTGGCCATTTTTTTACGGTGCTCGTCAGCCAAGGGCCATCGATCTTCGAACATCACGGCCAAATCCAAATAACCTTCCGCAGTTTGGATTAGCTGCTGACGTTTTTTATGATCAATTGCTGACATCGTTTTCGAATGCGCGGAAATGAAGGAAATGCTTACTCAAACGAGTTTAGTCTTTAAACTCGGCAACAGCTTAGCGAAATTGATAATTTTGTGCGAACCCTGTTTTCTTGGCATGCTGTCACCACTCGTCAGTAATTTACCGGCCGGTACCCCCGTCCGCTGTTTGGCCGCGGCGATGTTTT
>JBGTHU010000287.1:0-3435 GCA_041745975.1 Mariniblastus sp. | reverse complement strand
TGGGGATGTGACGTGGCTCCGTGGTTATTGCCATTTCCTGGCAGCGATTGGCGAAGTGCTGCTGGCGGTTGATAGCCAGCCGCTATTCGAATGCACTGCCCACTTGCTTTTTGAGGACGTCGAAACGCCACACACGTTCTTGATTGAAGATCGCGAGCCTTTTGACATGGACCTACTGTTCGGGTGGAATCCGGCATTTGTGTCCGACATCATCGCCACGATTCACCTTCTGCTGCGGTTTCCTGTAAAAGAACCCGATCGCTTGAAAGTTGCGCATGGGCATTTACTATCCATGTGCCAAATGTCACGCGAAATGTGGACGCATTTTTCAGCAGAAACCGATGATGACAACGAATGGATTCCGAACCCCAAACAAACGGGCGTCTTGGGCGTCCCAGTCACTGCCGACATGGTAAAGACTTGGCTCGCAACGGTCGATGAAGCCGAACTTGTGCTCGAAGGAAAGCGACTGGTCCCATTCTGGCGGGGTACTCAAGCGGACCGTGGCATCAACCTGAAACGAGTTTTCTACGAATCGACTGAGATCGACATTCCGTTGTGGGTACAGGGAACAGCGGCGACGCCCTTCTTGGAGAAGGGACCACTGACCGAATTTATTGAGCCTGAAATGATCGGCAGAATCGATCGACAATTCGGCGGGATGAACTTCATCGGTTTTAGCCTCTGGTTCAATTGACTTTGCCCCTGAGCGTCAAGCTTGGAAAGCCTCCGAGATCTTCTTGGAGCGGCTGGAAACGCTTGAGAGGGGACCAGTCAGCCTTGCCCTGCCGTGGACTATGAACGACATGGGCTTGTTTCGCAAATGAGACGATGTGGCGGTTCCATTCCGAGCAACATCGCCGAAGGTCAAGCTAAGAAAACGACTGGAGAATTCAAGAAGTTCATCGGAGTTGCTAGAGGATCAATCGCCGCGACTCGGTTGTCGCGGCCGTTGTTTGCATTAAGACGTTTCAATGCTATCTAATTGGAGGATGACCGAATGAAGTACCTTTCCAAATCCATTTGCATTTTATTCTGTTCCTTGGTGTCCGAGACGCTTGCTCAGACGTATGTCATAAGCTCAGGTGTTTCGCAAAAAATAACGGCTGTAAACACTTATGACATTGATTATGGAGGTGACTTAATTAAACGGTGGGAAGCCTTCGCCGCACAAGCACCCGTTCTACCAAGTCAGAGCAATCTAAAAACGGCAATCAGCCCAAGTGGAAAGACGACGCAAGAGAACGGGCCGTTAGAAAGAACTGACTTATTAACAGGTGTTGTCAGCGAGAAAACGTCGTCTATTCGTTATGTCGTGAGTTACGAAGCCGTTCTTCATAATCGAAAACTGGTCCCTGTTTCTCGCCGTTCTAATCGTAACAATGTCAAGGAGTTATCCGAAGAAGAACGCACACTATGGCTGAAAAGCGACGACAACTTCTATGATTTTGAGGAAACGGCATTCCAGAATTGGCTTGATACAAACCGACTCCGTAAATCAAGTACCGAAACTGACTTAAATTTCGCCCCTCGGGTTTTCGAGACTATCAAATCCAAGTATGAATACGGCGCCGATCAGAACGCGAAACTAAATGCCTCGGCAATTTGCAAAACAGAGAAAGCCCATTGTGGAGGCCAGTCGACACTTTTCGTTTCTACGTTGCGCGCCAATGACATTCCAGCCCGCTCCCTAGTTGGAAAGTGGGCGCAATCCATGAAAAAGGCGGAGACTGTGGGCAACTACGAGTTTTCACAACAACATGTCAAAGCCGAATTCTATGCAAATAACATCGGTTGGATACCGGTCGATCAATCTGTCGGCGTGTTCGGCAGCGACAATGGTGACTTTATTGTCTTCCATGTCGACTACGGACTCGACTTCCAGACGAAAGACTTTGGAGAACAAACCGTGCCTTGGTTTTGGCACAGCGTTTATGCAGTCCCAGAAGGGAGTCTAGGAAATCCAAAGCGAACTGAAGATTGGCAAGTCAGAAGCACGCGGTAGTTGAAATGGCGGGCAACAATTACCATTCGATCAGCCCAAAACCAATAAGCCTTTAATATCGCGGGCCAACGGAGAGAGTGTCCGCTGGTGATCGCTTGGCCGAAAGGAGTGCAATTGACCGGCCAATTGATCGAGCCGATGTTTAGGGGCTTTGTTCAAGAAGCCCGTGCTGCTCGGCTCATCGATGGCAATTGTGTTTCCCTCGTTGGCATTCCCGTCTCCACACCTTCTGGCTCCACACTCCACACTCCCCCCTCCATGTCTCCCGTCTCCACGCCTTCCGTCTCCACGCCTTCCGTCTCCGAGGCTGACATGCGAATCTCAAACTTCGAACCTCGATAACCTCAACGGCCGGCAGCCCAACTCGTTGGGTTCCGTTAGCCGCCGTGTGATTGTTCTTGAGATGCGGAAAGTACCGCCGCATTTCGCAGTGGTTTCACGGTGTACTACCGATCCATCTTTGATTGGGTGCGAGACTTCCTGCACGACGAAGCGATGGACGGCCACGAGCGAATCCTATCGCGCTATCTCAAGCCTGATTTACTGATCATTGACGATATGGGAATGAAACAACTGCCCAGGTGTTCAGGAGAATATCTGTTTGAGATCATTATGCGTCGATACCAACTGCGATCAACAATGATGACCAGTAATCAACCTTGGGAGGTTTGAAGAAAACGGATCGGCGACGTGCCCAGTGCTACCGTGATTCTGAATCGTTTTCTGCACCGCGCCGAGTTGATTCAGATCACCGGCAAGAGCTATCGACTGGACCGTTCCGAAAAAACTCAAAAAAGACCAAAAAGTACCAAAGCGCCAGCCAGGTCGACCGTCGATCAATAAACTATCAAACAATACCACGTTGCTTCTTTCTTCAACATTCACCCAAACTGGTACTGTTTGAAGCGCCAATGGTACTGTTTGAAGCGCCAAATAACATCGTTTGTTTGATTTCGTGAACGGTTAACCTTTTTGGCGAAAGCTGTCTCACCCCGTTGAATAATGTCACAATCCAGCGAGTTCTTAATTCAAAGGAACCGCACGAATTATTTTTTGTTTCAATCGCAATTTAAAATCAGCCAAGATCTGAGGGAGGCTGACTTTTGCCGCGCTGAAATCCGCTCGCGTTTTTGGAACCAGCAATCATTACGCTTTGCTTAATTTATGAGGTATGCAAAATGCCAAAAGCTGGCTTAGTTTGGCTGCGATGTTAGCCGAACTTTATTTGCGATTCACAATTTTTGCATGAACCAGAAATTTTCGCGAACCAATGCAGGAGAAGAGCGTCTATATCTGCAGTACGCGACCAAGGTGGTCGCGGAAAAAGAGTCTTAAAAGCAATCAATCATTGGATACGAGATCATGACTTCCATACGGCTGAGTACTGAACGATTTGATGGATATGAGGATACAATCGCCTCACAACCGGC
>JBGTHU010000286.1:0-2430 GCA_041745975.1 Mariniblastus sp. | reverse complement strand
CCATGTGGGATACCGATAAAATTGAAGCGTTGATTGAGCAAAAAGAAATGGAGACCTCCATCGAGGATACCATTGCCTGGCGCAGCGTTTGGAGGAATTCTTTTGAAGTCGATGAAGCCACGCGAATGGCCCAAACCATTCGTCGAAGTTTCGGCGGCATGAGAACCGATCGGCAAACGGGGGCAACTCAATCTGTGGTGCCCGAAACCGTCTCCGATATTCAGTTTTTTCAAGACCAAATTTATCAACAAGCCTCGATCAGTCACGGGTTGCTGTTCTCTATTGAAGGACCCTATTTCGATCGTCGTACCCCGACCGCCAATCGGCAACAGTTGGCTTGGAATGCCAGTTTTCGGCGCAGTCGCAATAATTTTTTGTCCGCTTACGACTTGCAAACGGGAATGATCAAATGGGTACTGCCCCGTGTCAGCCAAGCCAATGATGAATCAGTCGACAGCGAGAAGGCGCTGGTTGAATCGGAATATTTGGATGCCGGTGGATTTATGGGGGCCCCTATCGATTTCGGCGATTTGATCATCGCTCCCATCAATCAAAATGGGGCGATTTCAATTTATGCCCTTGACCCATTCGATGCTGGAAAAACAGTTTGGAAATCTTTCCTCTGCGACGAACCGGAAACGGGGGCCGAGGCCAATTCTCCGATCCAACTTACGTTGGATGGAAGTGACCTGTTTGTCAATGTGGGAATGGGAGTCGTGTTTGTGCTTGATCCGGCCACCGGTTCAGTTCGGTTCGCTCGCCAATACCAACGAGTCGGACAAGCGAATGCTTTCAATCGACGAAATCACATGAACATGAACCGACTCGACTTTAAGGGCTGGTCCAACGATGTGGTGATCCCCTATGGCGGTCAAATGATTTGTTTTAGTTCCGATACTAATTTGGTTTCATCCTTCGATCGAAACAGTGGCGAATTAATCTGGCGCAGCGACATCCGGCCTCTTGGGTTTAAGGTCGATTATCTTTTGGGCGTTTACAATGATATTCTCTACGCGGCAGGTCAAGAAACCGTTTTAGCTTATGATTTACAAGGTGAAGGGCGGATGATTTGGGGAGCTGAACAAATGTTCGACGGAAAACGATCGCTGGGCAAGGGAATGCTCACACCCGCCGGCTTATTCATTCCGGTGGAAGATTCAATCTATCATTTCAGTCTGGCCACCCCTGAGAAACCGGGGGAACTTTTGGCCCGCGTCGGCGTTGACCTGGGGACGCGTGCTCCCGTAGGAAACCTGTTTAGCAATGGGCGTCGCTTTTGGGTTCACGGTGGAAATCGAGTCTATGCACTGGAAAACGTAGATTAAACGTTGCCAATTTTGTAAGGTACCCATTGCCAATTTCAAAACTAACGGCTCTGAATTTAGTACGAACCTTCGACAATCTACGAACGAATGCAATATTACAGTTTTAATTTTTTTGATTTGGTTTCCGTTGCACAGCAAACGGCTTCGAATCCAAATTCCGCTGCATCTGCCGGAATCGAAGGCTCTCAAGGTGGACTACTGAAATGGATAATCGGAGATGACCCATCCAAATCGGGGACGCCTCGATTGGTCTGGGCTAATTTTCCCGAATCATGGGGGCTGTTCGTGCTGATTGCCGTCATTCTGGCCGTTGCCTACGGAGTTTTTTGGCTCTACCGACGGGAAATCAATACCTGTTCCCCCAAAATCAAGTTTGTCTTGGCAGCACTTCGTTTGTCAGTTTTGCTGATGCTGATCGCGATGTATCTCAAGCCGTCAGTTTTTTATCAACAGATCAGTGAAACGAAACCGGTCATCAATTTCTTGCGCGACTCATCGTTGTCGATGGGGCGTGGAGATATCTATCGTGATCAGCAACAGGCTCAGCGATTGGCTTCAATCAGCGGGTTGCCAATCGATTCAGTTGCACAAGCTCAGGTCGGTCGATCTGAGATCGTTCAGCAAATCATTCAGCGCAACCCGCAGTGGGTTGAACAAATTCGTGAACGAGGCTCACTGAAAGTCATCAATTTTGCCGACGGTGCGGAAGTCGTTGGCACACTGCCTGCGATTTTTGATAAAAATTCTCGAACGTCCGAACAGTCACCTTCCCGTTCCTCACTGCCGGTTTCTGATTTGGATGGCAAGCGTAAACTGGATGCAGAGGGTAGCCTAAGTACCCCCTCAAACGAGGACGCGAGAGAGGAAGGTATAGACCCCTTAAGTTCGGCTCTGCCAAGCTTCCAAGCCGATGGACTGGGCACCGATCTTTGGGCGGCACTTAAGTCCGCAATGGATGAACCTGGACGCATCTCCAGTACCCTCTTGATCACTGATGGTCAGCACAACGGCACCCAAGACCCGCTGGAATGGGCCAGAAAAGCAGGCAGCCTTGGTAAGCCGATCTATGTAGTTGGGACAGGTGATCCCAATCCTCCCCAAAATA
>JBGTHU010000285.1:0-3666 GCA_041745975.1 Mariniblastus sp. | reverse complement strand
TCACAACCGATCCGCGTATGGGTTTTGACCCAAGCTGAAGTAAGCAGCTTGTCCTTTAATGAGACCAAACAGGAATTGACAGACCGGTTTGGCAATGGAGTTAACTTGAACGGGGACCGACATCGGGACTTTAAGCGCGATTCAGGTGATTATTACGCTGTCGCATTTCACACGGCTGCTTTTAATGCAGCGCCCAACAATGCTCAACCGCTGATTCTACCCACCAACCAGACTGGGCTGGCATTGGTTGGCCCGATTGTAGTTGAAAGCAATAGTCGTCAGCGATTTGACTTCAATGCTACTTTAATGAATGGCAATCGAAATACCAATGTTAGCGGCCCTGTTCCTTATTGAAACCGAATGTCGCAACACTCCTTATGAAGTTTGCTTACAGAGCACGCTGATCAACGGAGCTGTGTTAACGATAGAAGGCAGAATCCTTTGAGGAACGTTTCAAATAGATGTCAGCTGCTTCATTTCGGATGAAACTTGTCGATTTGTTGCTGGCCATTATTTCTGGCAGCATTTATGGTTTGGCTTGGAGAAGTCATGATGCCGGCCCAATCGGTTTGATTGGGCTGGCTCTATTTTTCGTGCAACAGTCAAAATCGAATCGTTGGTGGACGGCGCTGCTTACCTCAATGGTGGCTGGAACTGCCGCCTATTTAATCGCTTGCTCTTGGTTTGCTTTTACAATCCAATACCTGATGGGAGGAAGTGAAATAACCGCAAACTGGGTTGCCGTATTGGCTTGCCTGTTGCAGGCTGGCCATTTTGGCTTGTTCGGTCTGGCATGGTTTATGGTGAGACGTTCGTTTACGTTTGGATGGACTTTAGCCCCACTACTCTGGGTTGCCGTCGAAGAATTGTGGCCGGGTTTTTTTCCCTGCAAAGTGGGAAATTTGCTGGTAGAATCCCCCTCACTTTGCCAAATTGCCAGCGTGGGAGGTGCACCACTGGTATCGTTTCAAGCAGCATTCTGCGCGGGTTGGCTGGCGTTGATTGGAGTTTGGCTTTGGAATGGATCGAAATACCAATCGTGGCCAATTTCCGGCATAAAGCTGGCAGGATGGGGCGCAGTGGCAATCGGTTTCTCCTTCGCTTTAGGTGCCGAGAGAGTAACTGTTTTAGCTCCGCAACCGTTTCAATTGGGCCAACAAGATTCACTGCGAGTTTTGATTGTCCAAGTCGACACGGAATATAGCGACAGTGTCGATCGGATGATCGAAATCTGCAACCAGTTTCGTGACAAAGTCGATCTGTTTGTCTGGCCCGAATGTGCGCTGGAAAATTATCCGCAGGAGCTAGATGATTTTTCGGAAACTCGCGACTACCCGGATGGTTGGGGACTGATTGAGGTTATTTTAAGCCCCTATCCGAGCCCACCGGCTTCGATTCTTGCGGGCGGTGATTCATGGATTCCAGATGCTGACGCGCTTGATGGGAAATTAAATTTCGTATCGGCGTTTCTGATCAACGAAAAAGAGCGGATTGTTGGGCGGCATGATAAAGTGCATTTGATGCCCTATGGTGAATCAATCCCAGGCGAAAAATGGTTTCCTATCCTTGGACAATGGTTTGGTAGTGAGCGAAAAATATTGTCTGGAAATTCTTTTCGGCCTATCGGGGAGATCAAAGGTTTTCAGATAGGCACGGTTCTGTGTTGCGAGGACATGCACCCAGGCGCTTGTCGAGAAATGGTACAACACGGTGCTGACATCCTCATCACACTTGGAAGTGGCGCCGCATTTGGCGAAATTGTTCCGCTGCGACAACATTTTCGCATCGCCCAAATGAGAGCGATCGAAAATGGCAAGTATTTTTTACGTTGCACCAGTCGGGGGATTTCTGGATTGATCGCTCCGAATGGCCAAGTAATCGGAATACTTCCCGCCATGCAGGAATTGGCCACAACACTTGAAATTCCAACCAACAATTTGCCGCCCACCTTGTTTACCCGCTGGGGGTACTGGCTCGGATACTGGCTGATTGGACTGTTAAGCACCTTGATTGTTGTGTTGGCTCCTCGATCGCCCAGTAATCAAGCAATAAACACAATAAAAAATCGTAGGCGTTCAGAGGGAATTGAGGCCTCAAAAAATCGGCGAAAGACTTAGGGAGCTCAAGGTTGGGATACTGCTCTTACATAGGTTGATAATGCCGTTACCATATCTTTTTGGCTCTGTTGTTTTCCGGCGTTGGTTACAGCGGGTATCACACAGCTAGGTAACATCTTCAAGATGCCGTTCATAGAAACCAACATTTCATCGAGACAACACTGCAACCCGGAGTCGAACTCGATTCCTAGGTGAATGATGGAACTTTCACTTATTCGGAAGTCATGGACGACAAGCGGAGCCAGCGGTAAATTTTTTTCTTCTGGCATTTTGAGAGGTAACGATCCCCAGGCGACGACTTGATCCTGCGTTGCGATGAACCAAAACCGAGAACTTATTTCCGTCGGTCGAGCGGGCTGAATGACTTTAGAAAAGCACTCAAAAAACTGGCGAATCTGCAAATCATCTTGGAATAAGATGGCCTGTGAATCGGACTGCAATTTGCCGATCTGCAACTCAAAATCTGGATGTAATAAATGATGTTCGTGCTCCGTTGCCTTCCATCGATTTTGATACATGATGCTTAAAAATTCCTCTACCAACTTGATCGGTGAAAAGATCAAATCTTGCGGCCGGATAACTTGACCATCAACGGAGAGTGATTCAGCCAAGTCGCGGATGGTGGAAAAAGATATTGGCTCCCCTGCCTCCGCTTTTGAAATGACTCGCTCACAGTAACCCGAGGTGGCGGCTAAATCGACTTGAGTCCAACCCAAGTTGTGGCGCAGTTTTGCTAGGCGAGCCCCATCAATTCGGGCCGACCGTGTCCCCGTGCGTTTAGTCGTCATGGAATGTTCCTCCTCGTCAGATGTTAATTTCGATGATGGAAAGCAAAGTTGGAATGCATGGTTTGCCCAAGAAAGTCTGAAATGCCAAGTTGCTGACTTGCGAAACAACCCCTTGTTTCTTGCCAATTCCACATACCCTTCTTCAGATCGCTGAAATGGTACGAAAATTCGACTTTGATATTATGGAATCCTACTCCCGCTATTTCTAAGGCGACATTTGGTAGCAAAACCGGGCGGAAAAAAACGGTCTGAGAAAATATTTTTTTTCACTTAGGTTTTCCAAAACAAATTCGGAAAACCCGCCAATGGAGACTGGCTAATTCAACAGGGACTGGGGTGATTTTAACACGGTGATCGCTGCCTTAAACCCAGTCAACATCATGAAATGATTAGATCCAATCATTTTTGAAAGTCAAGCAATTGCAGAGACTTTTAACAACATTTCTTAAATTAATTTTTAAAGAAGAAAAATAAAAGGTCAAAAAAATCGAACGACCAATAAGTTCGAAAAAGTTCTTTTGCAAGTTGGTTTTTTAGCACTTGAAGGACTGACAACTCAGTCGGGGTCGCGCGTTAATAGTGCTGAATTCAGCGGATTCGTGGTGAATTTCACCTCGATTTCCCCCTCCGCGCATGCCACAATCCAGCTCTGCTATCTCGTGGGGTATGCGGGAATTCGAGTATTTATGAGGTGCGATAGTAGTAACGCAGCAGCCCGCCGAGTCGTTGACGATATTCGTTCCTCCCAGCAGTCGCTTCAA
>JBGTHU010000284.1:0-2298 GCA_041745975.1 Mariniblastus sp. | reverse complement strand
TACCGAGACAACGGCGTCAGTGACAAAATTTTCGAGCAAGGACTTTGCTTGCCTAGCGGCGTTGCGTTGACCGAAGACGAATTGAATCGGATCGTTTCCCATTTCGAATAATGAGTAAAACAACCAGCTGGTAAAATTTGTACCCCCGGGGGTGGCCGAGGCGGCTGTCGAGAAAATTTTTCGCGAATGTCACACGCTGAGTAGTTATTGTCTCGGTAGCAGCCTCAAACTCTCTTCCTGCTCGAGAACGGTTACCTAATAATTTGCCCACCAAAAGTTACTGCGTCTTGCCAAAACGCGTTTATTAATCGTAGATTTCTATCTGCTGATCGCTTGTTTTGTTGGGAATAGAAGGGTTAATTGGTTGATCTTAATTCGGGTTTATTGGGACAGCCCTGGTTGGTGTCACGATTTAGGCTTTGTCAGAAGAGCCGGTTGGCTTTCGCCCTGCCGCTACCTTTGGAAACCAGAACTTAATTTTGGATCGTTCCACAACTGACCAAGCACCATCTCATTAGACAGATTTTTAGCGGAGCGCAATCATGCAAGTGGCGATTGGGAAAGATTCGGAAAAAGGATATCGGCTTTATGCCGAAATGTTCGTCAAGCTGCCAATTAAGAACGTATTTGAACTTTTCGCAGATGCATTTCAATTGGAAAGGATTACGCCACCTTTATTACAATTTTCAGTTCTGACACCTCGTCCGATTGTCATGCAGCCTGGCCTGTTAATCGACTATAAGTTGAAATTGCACGGGATTCCAATTCGCTGGCAGAGCGAGATCCCTATTTGGGAGCCCCCCCACCGTTTCGTCGATCAGCAAGTTCGCGGTCCTTATAAACGTTGGTACCACGAACACCTTTTTGAAGAAATCGACGGTGGAACCTTGGTTAAAGACCAAGTTCATTACATCCCACGTGGCGGTAGGTTGTTGCATCACTTGATGGTCCGCCCCGATTTGATGAAGATCTTTCAATATCGGCAATTGGCGTTAAAGAAAATCTTCGACGAAATGATCGAAAAACACTCTCAATCCGCGATCAATAGTCGTGACATTTCAGCAGTATGAGGATCGGTGTGTGAAGTCAGGTGTTGAGTCGCTTTGGCAAACCGGGGTTTCGCAAACCGTGGTTTTGCAAACCGGGGTTTTTCAAACCGGGGTTTTTCAAACCGCGGAAACATCCATTCGGCCGTCCTTCTCACCAAACGATTCGATCGAATTAATACGCCTAAGATGACGTCTGGCATCAACCTCTCCGCTTCATTCGACAGAAGTCGTTCGGCTTTTCCAAGACGATAGAGTCATTAGGTGAACAGGATTTGCTGGTCTATTCTTGAGACTACGACTTTAATTGAATTAAAAGAAACGGAATTAGGAACCCATTCCGCTGGAACCTTCAGGTGGATTGTACAGTGAAGAACTGGAATTGCGGATTTCTGAAGGGGAATTGAATCTGCTTCATCGGGGAACGGATGACCGCTCGCTGACCAATTTTGAAACCGCTCAAAGGGAGTCAGCCGCCCGCAAACGGGAGTCAGCCGCCCGCAAACAAGCAGAACTGAAGTCGCCAAGTTGCAAGCGGAGCTGGCGGCGCTAAAACGAAAACAGAAATAAACATTTCCTCAGGCAACCGCACCCGTGAATAAATAAACGCCTACAAGCTTGTAAAAAAGCCGGCCAACCATTGCTCGCATTGACAATACATTTCGATTATGCGAGGTAACTCACAAAGTTTAGTTTTTCGGTTCACAACACGGTCGGTTTGTTGCGACTTATTTTTGTTGCCATCGATCGCGCGGTTCGAGCAGAGATCGAATCTTTTCTTGGGACATCAACAACGCGTTAGCCTGAACGTCAGATTTTAGGTAGGTATCCCAAAAGGCAGTGGAAATCGCCAAAATTGCGGCATGGTGATTGGGGTTTCGTTTAGCACGCTCGCCAGGAATTTCCCGATCGGTAAATGCACCGTGTTCAGCTTCGTGCAAAACCAATTCGAATTTTTTTCCATCGGCTGGCAAAGCGGGGAAAACCGAAAGGCGATTGTCGACATCGACGTTTCCAATTGGAGCCGTATCATTCGTGCCGGTCATCAACAGCCAGGGAAGTTTTACATTGCCAAATGCTCTCTGAGGACTGCCTGCTCGGGGAGAACTGGGGCTGAAGATTACGGCAGCCTTGATCCGCGGATCGGTGCTGCGGGTTCGGCCCATGAAGGCTTGGCCGCTGACCCCTTGCGTGGTCACGGCACCAAAGGAATGCCCACTCATACCGATCCGTTCCATATCGCAACGTCCTG